>CAYLJD010000005.1:1532-8025 GCA_964383875.1 uncultured Halobacteriales archaeon | reverse complement strand
GAGACGCGTATGTACCGGGTGTTGATGCCGGTTGACGCCAACGAGGACCGCGCGCTCGCCCAGGCAGCGTACGTCGCGTCGCTCCCCGACGCCGGGGCGTCGGTCGAGGCGATCATCCTCTACGTCTTCCACGAGGACGCCGAGGTGCCCGAGGAGATGCGGGGGCTCCGGACCGTCTCGCGCGTCGGGGCCGTCCGCCGGGCCCGCGAGTATCTCGGGGACCGCGACGTCAGCGTCGAACTGATCGAAGAAGGTGGCGACACGGTCCGGGACATCCTCGACGCTGCCGACGACCGAGACGTCGACGCCATCGTCCTCGGTGGCCGGAAGCGCTCACCCGTGGGCAAGGCCATCTTCGGGAGTGTCAGCCAGGAGGTCATCCTCGAGGCCGACCGGCCGGTGGTCGTCACTGGCATGGGCCAGGAGTGAGTCCCCGACTGGTTACCCGACCATCGTCAGCCCGCCCGACACCGATAGCACCTGGCCCGTGACGAAACTCGCGTCGTCGCTGGCGAGGTACGCGACGGCACCGGCCACGTCCCCCGGATCGGTCATCCGTCCCATGGGGGTCTGGTCGGCGATCGACGAGAGGATCGTCTCCGCGAGGTCGGACTCCTCGCGCATGGCACGCGTCAGCGGTGTGTCCGCCGGGCCCGGACAGACCACGTTGCAGTTGATGTCGTCCCGGGCGAGTTCGCGGGCGAGCGTCTTCGTGAACCCGGTGACGCCCGCCTTCGTGCCGGCGTAGACGGCTTCGCCGGAGCTGCCGACCCGGCCGGCGTCCGACGAGATAGCCACGATCGTGCCGGCGACATCCCGGTCGACCATCGACTCGGCTGCAGCCCGCGCGCAGTTGATCTGACCGCGGAGGTTGACATCGAGGATGCGGTCCCAGCGGTCGGGGTCCTGGTCGAGGAACCACTCGATGCGGTCCCAGCCGGCGTTGTTGACGAGCACGTCGAGGCCGGCCCGGTCGACGGTCTCCGCGACCATCGTTTCCACGGCGTCGAGGTCAGTGACGTCCGCGACGACGGGAAACGCCGAACCACCCGCCGCTTCGACGTCGGCGACCGTCGCTGCCGCCCGGTCGGCGTCGATGTCGTTCACCGCGACGGTAGCACCCTCCTCGGCCAACCGCTCGGCGATGGCGCTCCCGATGCCGCCACCCGCGCCGGTCACGAGTGTCGTCCGGTCTGCGAGTCCACGCATGGCCGGGTGGTGGTCCCGGACCACTATATCCGTGTGGGTGCAACGGCAGGCCATGGCCTACGAGACCATCGTTGCCGACACCCATCCCGCGGACGACCGGGTGGCACACATCCAGCTGGACCGTGCCGATCGGAACAACGTCATCGACAGCCAGGTGCTCGCCGAACTCACCGACGCGTTCGTCGACGCCGACCGCGACGCCGACGTCGGGGCGATCCTGCTCGGGAGCACTGGCGAGCCGTTCTGTGCGGGGGCATCACTGGAGGAGCTCACGAACCTCGACGCTGAGGACGGGGCCCGCTGGCTGACCGCCTACTTCGACACGCTCGACATCCTGCGTGAGACGGGCAAACCGGCGGTGGCGGCGATCGAGGGCACCTGCGTCGCCGGCGGCAACGAGCTGGTGATGGCGTGCGATCTCGTCCTGGCAGGCGAGTCGGCCCGCTTCGGCCAGCCGGAGGTCGGCGTCGGCTCCACTGCCGGGGGCGGCGGCGCCCAGCTCCTTCCCCTGATCGTCGGCGAGAAACGGGCCAAGGAACTCCTGCTGACTGGCGATCTGCTGTCGGCCGACGAAGCCGAACGGTACGGGCTCATCAACCGCGTGGTCGACGACGGCGAGGCCGAGACAGCCGCCCAGGAGTTGGTGACGCGGATTCTCGATACGAAGAGCCCGCAGGCCTACCGCACGATCAAAGCGATGCTCAAGCCCTGGACCAACCTCGGACTCTCCCACCAGGAGCTGGCCCGCGACCTGACGGCCCGTGTCTGGGCGTCTGCGGAGTTCCACGACCGAGCCGAATCGTTCCTCGCGCGCGAGGACCTTGGGGCACGGCCGTTCACGGGATCGCAGCCGGAGGAGTAGGACGCACGCCGACGCCGAAGATTCAAGCGCACCCCGCCAGCACGGTCGGGTATGGCGATCGAACTCTCTGCCGACGAACGGTGGGCGATGCTGGCCGACAACATGGTGATGCGGCTCGCGACCGTCAACCCCCACGGGCTCCCGCACGTCGTGCCACTCTGGTACGTCGCGGACCGCGAGGCGGGGACGGTGTGTTTCTCGACGCCAGAGGACTCGCGGAAAGTGCGAGATCTCGAGGACACGCCAAAGGCCTCGCTGACCGTCGACGAGGGGGCGGACTACTTCGAACTCCGCGCCGTGATCGCCGAGGGCGACGTCTCCCGTGTCACCGACACCGAGCGTCGTGACGAACTCGAACGGCAGTGGTGCCAGAAGTACTTCGACCGACCCGACCGCCCCGAATACATGGACCTCCTCTACCAGGGCCGCCCGTGGGCGTGGTACGAGCTTGCGCCCTCGCAGTGGATCAGCTGGGACAACTCGAAAATCGACATCGATCGGCTCCGCCAACGTCGAGGCTGAGGATCGCTACCGCTCGCCGAGGAACCGTTCTGCGGTCCGGACGAACAGATCGCGGTAGGTTTCTCGCGAGAGATCGCGGGCGAGGAGGTGGGACCGCTCGTCGCGGTACGTGTGGGGCACGTTCGGGTAGTCCGACCCGTACATGATGCGCGTCGAGAGCTCCTCGAACACCGCGTCCGGCACGGTCGCGGGGTCGAAGTGCATCGCGTCGTTCTCGTCGAGGGCGGCCGACATGGCGAAGGCCGTGTCGAGATAGGCGTTGTCGTGCGTCCGGACGAGGTCGAGGAACGCCTCGTGTTCGTAGGTCCCCAGGTGAGCGCAGGCGGCCCGGACCTCGGGATACGAGTCGAGGAACGCCGCGAACTGGTCGGCACCGACGTCGGGGCTGTCCTCGAACATCGGCGCCGTGCCGGCGTGAAAGAGGATCGGCCGGTCGCGCTCGGCGGCGAGCTCGAAGGCCGGATCCAACCGAGGATCGGCGGGCCCACAGTTCTGGACCGGACACTGGAACTTCAGCCCGCGGGCCCCATCGTCGAACGCCTCCGCGACCACAGCACGGACGTCGTCATCACCGTGCACCGTGGCGAACGGCACGACGAAGTCGGACTCCGCGGCGCGGTCGAGCACCCACTCGTTGAGGTCGCTGGCAATCCCCTCCCGATGGGCATACGGGAGCGCGACGTACCGCTCGACGCCGGCCGCACGGAGCGTCGCCTCGATGTCTTCGCGGCCCGTCGGATGCGGGAACGTCCAGCCGGCCTCTGCGGTGAGGGCGTCGCGTATGGCGGCCATCAGCCGATCGGGCATCAGGTGGACGTGGACGTCGATCGCGGGGGCGAAGTGGTCCGCGTCGTCGGTCGCAGCCATCACCAACCCCGTACAGCCCCGGGCACCTATCGGTTTCGTGTCGCCGGGCCGGCGGCGCGCAGTGGCGCGTTGTCACTCGACGACAAAATCCGCGGACACCGAACAGTGCGATGAATGGAGCGAGTAAACGCGAATCGGCGAGTCGAAGGTGATTACGGTTCGAATGGGGATTGTGGCGTCCCGGTGTATCGCGACGCCCAACTGCCGCCTTCGGCTTGGTAGATCGTCCCGCCCCGGAAGCCCTTCAGCGGGTTGTTGACGTAGTCGATGGTCGGGACGCCGCTTTCGGTGTCGAGGTTCTCGATCTGGCCCCAGGCCTCCTGGATCGCTCCCCGGAGTTCCTGGGTGTCACTCGGGAGTTCGCCCTGTGGTTCGAGCTCGTTCTTCGCGATGAGGGTGAGTTCCTCGATAAGCTTGCCCTTCGCCCACCCGTTGTAGAGGAACGACTGCTGTTCGGCCGAGGAGACGCCACCGATGTTGTTGAGGTACCACTGGATTTCGTCCCTGGCGGGGACATCCGGGGGATAGGTCGTCGGGTTCGGCGTGATCCCGTAGATGCCCTCCGTGTTATCGACGACGTCGAACAGTGACGGGATGCTGGACCAGTTGAACGTGCCGTAGGAGGTGGGGTCCATGCCGAGGTCGTTCAGTGCCGAGATGGCCGGTGCCGCCCCCTCGAGGACGTTGATGTGGATGATGAAGTCCGGCTCCTGGGCCTGGAGGTTTTCCATCTGGGCGGTGAGGTCCGACGGGGCGAACCCGTGCTGGATCGTCGTGACGATGTTGGCGCCGGCTTCGTCCTGGTAGCCTCGCTCTTCGACGACCCGTTCGACCACCGGGGCCCCAAACGCGCTGTAGAGGATCGCGATGTCTTCACCCTTGTTCTCGACGGCCCAGTCCATGTAGATACGGACAAAGTCCTCGTACGAGGTCCCGAACAGGTGCATATACTCGTTTTCGGTCGCCCACGCCTCGGACTTGCTCTGACCCAACTCGGGAATGCCGGCCTCCTCGACGTCCGGCGCCAGTGCGACGTTCCCCGGCGTTCCCCAGATGTGGACGAAGACGGCGTTCAACTGATCGCGGTAGAACTCGAAGGCCTGTCGCTCGGCCTGGACGTCTTCGGCCCCGTCGCGGACGACGGGCTGGAAGTAGTACTGGCCCTCACCCTCCAAGCCGTTTCGTCGTTCGTTGATGTACTCGAGATAGTACGAGATGCCGGTGGCCGCCTCCGAGATGAACGACGTCGGTCCGGTGAGATCGGCAGTAATGCCGACGGGAATTTGCATTTCGCCGTTCCCGCCGCCACCACCGCCACCACCATCACCGCCCCCGCCGTCGCCGCCCCCGAGACAGCCGGCTAGTGTAACCGCGGTACCTGCGCCGACGGCCTTGATGAAGCTCCGCCGCCGCGCCCCGTTCGTGTCAGTCCCAACCATACACGCGAACAAGCCAGGTGAGTAACAATAAAATTTTGGATGAATTGTACACCGGCCGCGGGCCATGATTAAAGGACATTGTCGCGCTTTGCGAGCGGAATCGGTGGCCGAATGCCGGTGGTATTAAATAATCATGATCGAAAGTAGCCCTGTATGTCCGGCGACGGCATCATTCTCGAACTCTCGAACATGGAAGGGGTGTACGACAAAACCGTCACCGCTGTCCGGAACGTCGACCTGACCATCGACGAGGGTTCGATCACGGGCCTTCTGGGTCCGAACGGGGCCGGGAAGACGGACCTCCTGCGGTTCATTTCCGGGCTCGCCCAGCGGGACCGAGGAGAGGTGACACGGGGCTCTATCATCTACAAGGGCCAGCACATCGAGAACATGGACCCCAATGACATCGCCAAGATGGGGATCATCATGGCGATGGAGGAACGCCGTATCTTCGAGCACCTCACTGTCTACGAGCACCTGCGGGCGACGCCGGGGGACGACTACGACGAGGTCAAGCGGTTCTTCCCCGAGCTCGAGAAGGTCTGGAACAGCGTGGCCGGGTACATCAGTGGCGGGGAACAGCAGATGCTCGTCACGGCCATGGCGCTGCTCTGTGATCCGGACCTGCTGTTGCTCGACGAGCCGTTCCTCGGGCTGGCCCCGTCGGTCGTCTCGAACTTGGACGAGCAGATCAAGACGATCAACGAGGAACTCGGCGTCACGATCATGTTGGCCGGCGAGAACGCTCGCAACGTCCTCCCCGCCACCGACTACACCTACCTGCTGGAGGACGGCCAGGTCGTCCTCGAGGGGCCATCTGCGGAGATTCGCGAGGACGACCGGGTTAAAGAGTACTACCTTGGCACCGCCGACCACCAAACCTACGACGACACGAAATACTACCGGAGGCGCAAGCGATGGCAGTCGAAAAAGGGATAGGCAATCCACGATGGGAGCGGGAGTTTGAACCGCACGATGCCGCAGGAGAGGTCGTCCTGCGCACGGAGAACATCACCAAACGGTTCGGCGACATTCTGGCGCTCGACGGCGTCGACTTCGAGGTCAAGCAAAACGAATTCGTCTCGCTGATCGGCCCGAACGGCGCCGGCAAGACGAGCTTGTTGAACTGCATCAACAAGTTCTACAACCCCGACGACGGGCGCATCTACCTGAACGACACGGACATCACCGACTACCGCCCGGACCAGGTGGCCGAGGCCGGCATTGCCCGGACCTTCCAGAACGTCGAGCTGTTCGGCGAGCTCTCGACGCTGGACAACATCAAGATGGGGATGTTCGTCAGGCGGAAGCAAGAGACACCCTGGTGGCACCCGATCTATCCCAAGGACCGGAGCAGCCGCGCCCACGCCGAGGAGATCATCGAGCTGCTGAACCTGGAGGAGGTGCGGAACGAACCGGTCGAGGAACTCCCGTTCGGGACCCGGAAAGTCATCGACCTCGGCCGGGCACTCATCGCCGAGCCGGACCTGCTGTTGCTCGACGAGCCGAGTGCCGGCCTCTCCGTCGAGGAGAAAGAGGACATGTTCCGGTACCTGCTGGAGGTCAAGGAATCGACCGGCATGTCGGTCGTCCT
>CAYLJD010000005.1:0-1432 GCA_964383875.1 uncultured Halobacteriales archaeon | reverse complement strand
GTGAACGCCGTCACCCTCGGCGCGATCTACACGATCGTCGCCGTCGGCCTCGCGTTCATCTACAAGTCAACCGGGGTGCTCAACTTCGCCCACGGGTTTCTCGCGATGGGCGGCGCGTACTTCTTCTTCTACGTCTCCGGCTTCGGCCTCGGACTCGGTCTCAACCTCGGCCTCACGATCCTGTTTGCGCTCGCTTTCGGATATTTCATCCAGCGCGTCCTGATGCGACCCCTCCTCGGTCGTGGGATCCTCCCGGCGATCATGATGACCATCATGCTCGGATTCGCCATCGAGGCCGCCGTCCGACTGGAGTGGGGTGGCGGCGTCCAGGACTTCCCCCGGTTCTTGCCCCAGGGCACGCTCTTCGGCTTCCCGATGCAGAACGCCGCTATCGTGATCAGCTCGACAGTCGTGACCGCCGCCTTTTTCCTCTTCTTCCGACAGACTGACCTCGGCATCCGTCTCCGGGCCCTCGCCGACGACCAAGAACAGATCACCGCCATCCAGGGCGACATCCACCGGCTCCTGCAGGTCGCCTGGATGATCGGCGTGCTGCTGGCCGTCATCGGCGGCCTCTTCTACGTGCACACGGTGCCGCTCTCGCCGGCGCTCTCCCAGATCGGCATCGTCGTGTTCCCGGCCATCATCCTCGGCGGCTTGGACAGCATGCGGGGAGCGATCATCGGTGGGATCGTCATCGCCGTCGCGCAGGCGTTTTTCACCTTCCACCTCGCCTCAGATGTCATCGGCATCAACGCGCTCGTTCCACAAGTGATCGCACTGCTGGTGCTGCTCATCGCCCCGTACGGCCTGTTCGGCGAGGAAATCATCGAGAGGTTATAACACATGGCACTCCCACGACCATCGGGCGAAATTCGCACGTCCTACGAGAGTGAGGAGAGCCTCTTCTACACCCGCCGGTTCAAATACGCCAGCTTCCTCCTCATGGCCGGATTGCTCGTCTTCCCGGTGTTCCTCGGCGGGTACTTCCAGTCCATCTACCAGGAACTGCTCGTCTTCTACATTGCGGCACTCGGCCTCAACCTCCTGACAGGGACCGCCGGGCAGATCTCCGTCGGGCACGCCGCCGTCATGGGTGTCGGCGCCTATACGGTCGGCCTCTTGGGCGCGCGGTACCAGCTGCCGTTCCTCCTCCTCGTCCTCATCGGGGCCCTCGTGGCGGCCGTCCTGGGCATCCTCGTCGGGCTCACAGCACGACGCCTCAAGGGCTGGTACCTCCTGATCTCGACGCTCGCCTTCCAGGTGATCTTCGTCACCCTGATCGAGACGTTCCGGGGTGTCACGCAGGGCGCTCACGGGCTCCAGATCCCTGATCCCACGTTCCTGGGATCGGACGTCTCGGGCGTCCCGTTCACCATCTCGATCGTCGTCATCGGGATTCTCTGTACGTTCTTCGTCGCGAACATCCGAC
>CAYLJD010000004.1:0-57284 GCA_964383875.1 uncultured Halobacteriales archaeon | reverse complement strand
GACCAGTAGAACTGGAAGTACTTCGGCGTGTCACCCATGGCCTCCGCCACGTCTTCCATGGGCGTCGACGACATCGAGCTGAGAATTAACGGGACGTCCAGGTCGGCGGCAGCTCCCGCCGTGCCTAATTCCGCCACCTCGTGGAGGAGTGACTGGATACCCAAGGGTGTCAGCATGACCGGGGCTGAGTGTTTCCGCCCGAGGAACTCGATGGAGAGGTCCCGCTCGGCCACGCCACGGAGCATCCGCGGCACGATGCGCCACGCGGAGAAGTCCTGTTCCGCCTCGAAGGTTTCCTCCCTGCCGGCGCCGCCGTGGACGTAGGCGATTGCCTCCTCGCTCATGTTCTCGTGGGCCTGAGCCCGGAGGTCTTCGTAGGACACCGGGAAGTCAGGCGGGCTGTCCCGGAGCATCGCATCGCGGTAGATGCGGTTGACGCGGTCCGCCCCGAATCGGTTGGAGTCGGGCATACCAGTCGCATAGGCCCGCCGGGGCTTGTATCCCGCCGTTGGTGCGAGTGCGCTGACTCCACCAGAATCCAGGGCGCAATTGGTGTATCGACGGCGGTGAACGTACACAAGAAGCGGGTACTCAACGACAGTCTTCGTCCGCCGGCGCGTTGAGTATCGACAGAGTCGGCGGGTGTGGTTCCCCGTGCACGACCACGTTCAGCAGTTCACACGGAGCTCCGTGATCCACGGGGTCTGTCGTTGCCGAGTCTCGCTCGTCGAGTCTGGCCGTGACGCGGTAGTCGCCACGGCTGTCCCCCCAGTGGCGCCGGGACACCGTCCTGACGTCACGCATCAGATGGCCCGCCTCAGTCTCCTGGGCTGGGTCCAGCGCGACGGACTGCCGGTACACGGCTGTGCCGTCGCGTTCCACCAGCACGTGGACGGTGTGGGGTGCGTCGTCGCGGTTCTCCACCCGGATTCGGCCCAGTTTCGGGTGACTGGCGCCCGGCGACCAGGGCCCACTGCAGCCGGCGAGCGCCGTGAGCCCGACGAAGGGGCCCATCCGGAGAAGTCGCCGGCGCGTGACGTCCCGGTCGATCATGCGACAGCGTTCCGGGCGGGTCCGCTTCCACGTTGCGGTCCCGCACTCCCGCATTGAGTCACGCAGTGGCCGAGACCGACTCCAAAACAGTGATTGCAATCCACGCGACACGGTCGAACAGTGAAGCGAATCATTCTGGAGACGCCCCAGTCGGTGATGGAAGGTGCGAATACAGTCTACTTGCTCCGGCGAAACGGCGAGATTGGACTGGTCGACGCGGGCTCGCCCACACCCGCTGTCCTGGACACGCTCACCGAGGGGCTTGCAGCGTCCGACGTGGCGATCGCCGATCTCGATGCCGTCCTCCTCACCCACGGCCACCCTGACCATTCGGGCCTGGCCGGGACCCTCCAACGACGGAGCGGGGCGACAGTGTATCTCCACGAGGGAGACCGACACTACCTCGACGACAACCGGCGGCCCTCCCAAAGCGAGGAACGAGAGCAATTAGCCGGCTGGGGGATGCCGGCCGAAACCCGTGACCAAATTCTCCGGTCGATGGAGGATGTCGATGACTCCACCGATGACAGCTTCGAGCCGCCGCAATCGATCGAGTCAGTCGAGGACGGCCAGTCGATTCGGATCGGCGACCTCACACTGGACGTGATGCACACGCCGGGCCACAGCCTCGGGTCGGTCGTGTATGCGTTCGACGACGATGCCGGCCGCGAGGCCTTTACTGGTGACACGCTCCTCCCCGCGTACACCCCGAATATCGGTGTCGATCCCCGGGTCGAGAATCCCCTCGCGCTATACTTCGACGCCCTCCGCCGGCTGGGGCTAGACCTCGACAAGGCGTGGCCCGGCCACCGGCACCCGATCAAGGAGCCGTCGGAGCGGGCCAATGCGATCATCACACACCACCAGGAGCGCCTCGAATCGGTCCTGGACATCCTCCACGAGGCGGAGGCGGCGACGGTGTGGGAGGTCACGACGACGATGTTCGACGACCTGCAGGGCGTCCACGCGATGCTGGGCGCGTCCGAAGTTGCGGCCCACCTGATATACTTGGAACAGCAGGGGTTCGTGGACCGTGCCGGTGACACGTTCCGCGTCGTGCAGGCTGGAACGAGCGATCTGGATGAGGTTATCGCCCGGTCCAAGGGGTAGGGGCCTTGTGGACCCAGCCCGACTCAGTCCCCGACGACCCCCAACGGCCAGGTGTCGCCCTCGAACGTGGCGAGGCGCTCCTCGGCGTCCGCCGTGAGGGTATACTCGGTCCCGTCGCGCTCGACGTCACCGCGATCGACGAGGTGATCGAGGTGGGCGCTCGCCTCGCCCGGTCCGTGGAGGACGTGGATGCCCTCGAGGTCGCCGAAGAGGTCGGCGCTGACCGTCCACGCGTCGGCCCGCCCACGCTCGGCGAGTACCCGAACCACGCGCAACGCCCGCTCGCGGTGGTGGTGCTGGATGTACCGAGCCCGTTCAGTGGGCTCGTCGATGACGTCCCGATGGCCCGGCCAGGCCCGGTCGAAGTCGCGGTCGATGAACCGCTGGAGGGTCCGCATGTACTTGGCCAGCGGCCGCTCGACGCGGACGTCTGCACCGCCAACGTTGGGCGTATAAACCGGCAACAGGGCGTCACCGGACAGGACTTCGTTTCGGTCCGTCATGACGAACGATGAGAGGCCGGCGGTGTGGCCCGGCGAGTGTAACACCTCCAGGGTCGTCTCGCCGATGTCGAACTGGTCGCCGTCTGCGAACTCGGCAATCTCGAACGAGCCGCTGTAGAGGTCGTCGAACCCGCCCATGTGCGAGAGGAGAGTCTCGGCCTCCTCGTCGGGCATTCCCCACGCCTCGAAGAGCGACGCTTGCTGGTCGTACAGGGCGTTCCACGCGTGTGGGTCGCCGCGGATGAGTGCGGCATCCTCGCCGTGGGCCCGGATCGTGGCACCGCCCGCCTCGTGGATGGCGCCGGCCTGGCCAGCGTGGTCGCCGTGGTAGTGCGTCAGGAACACGTCGTCGATGTCGGCGAACGAGAGGTCGTGGTCGGCCAGTCCTGCTTCGAGCCCCTGGCGGGCCTGCTCCGTTCCAGTCCCGGTGTCGACCAGCACAGTCCGATCACCGTCGAACAGGTAGATCGTGTTCTCGCCTTCGAATTCCGTGTTGCCGAGCCGGATCGTCTTCATCGCGTGGTCCGAGGAGCCAGACCCACTTAGGAGGTTTCGAATCCGGGCGCGGCGGGAGGCTTTTTGCGTGCCGCCGTGTGCGGTGGAGCATGCACCCGCGGACGGAGGCGTTCGTCGAACAGGTCGCCGATCGCTACGGATTCGACGTCGACGTCCACGAATTCGAGGAAGGGACGAAAACCGCGGCCGACGCCGCGAGCGTGATCGGGTGTGACGTCGCCCAGATCGCCAGCAGCCTGGTGTTCGTTGCCGACGACACCCCCGTCGTCGTGATCGCGAGCGGGGCCAACCGGGTCGACGAAGACCGCGTGGCCGACGTCCTCGGTGTCGAGTCGGTGTCCATGGCCGACCCCGAGACGGCGCGGGCAGCCACGGGCTACGGAATCGGTGGCGTACCACCGTTCGCCCACGACCAGGATCTCCAGGTGCTGCTCGACGAGACGTTGCTCACCCACGAGGAGGTGTGGGCTGCCGCTGGCACCCCGCAGGCAGTGTTCCCCATTGCGCCGGACCGACTCGTCGACCTCGCCGACGCCATCCCGGCGGATGTCTGCGAGTGACACAGCCGAGTGGGAAGCACGTGGCGTGCCAAACGGGGCCCTGAGCCTCCGATTCGGCCAGATAGAGAGATGGTTTTATATGTGTCTGCGTGCAGGTTTTGGATACTATGTCTCGCAGAATCCGACGGCGTGACGTCATCAGAAGCATTGGGGCAGCTGGCGTAGTGGGACTGGCCGGCTGTGCACAGGACGGCGGCGACGGTGCTGATGGTGGTGACGGAGGCGACGGCGGAGACGGTGGAGACGGCGGCGCGACGGCGACGGCCACCGAGACGGAGGAGATGGCCGAGCCGATCCAGATGGGATCGATTCTCCCGATTACGGGCGCGCTGGAGGCCTACGGGAGTGGGATGCAAACGGCCGTGGACCTCGCCGTCGAGCACGTCAACAACGCGGGCGGACCGCTGGACAGGGAAATCGAGATCACCCACACGGACAGTGAGACTCGACCGGAGGCCGGCGTCAACCGGTTCGAGACGCTCGTCGCCGAGAACGACATCATCGGCTTCGTGGGCGCCGCCTCGAGTGGGGTCACGACCCCGATCGCCGAGCGCGTCGCCGAAAACGAGGTCATGGAGGTGAGTAACGCGAGTACGAGTCCGGTGCTGGCCGAGATCGGCTACGACAACGGCACCAAGTTCTTCGGGCGGACGGCGCCCAACGACGCTCAACAGGGTATCGTGATGGGGCGGATACTGAACGACTATATCGAGGCCGAGTCGGCGGCCTTCCTCTACGTCGACAACCCGTACGGCGAGGGGCTGGCCAACACCGCCGCGGAGGCGTTCGACGGCGAGACGACCGACTCCGTCGGGTACGACCCGGACGCCGCGGACTACACGTCGACGCTCGAGCAGGTGTTCGCTAGCGATCCCGACGCCGTCGGCTTCGTCGGCTATCCCGAGAACGGCCGCACCATCATGCAACAGTGGGACCAGGGCGGCTACGGCGGCGAGTGGGTCCTCAGTGAGGGGGTCAACAGTCCGAGTGACTTCTTCGAACCCCTCTCGGACATCGTCGAGGGGATGTACGTCAGTTCGCCCCAGCCCGAGGAAACCGCGGGACGTGAGGCGTTCGAGAGCGAAATGGGCGAGGCAAACACGCTGTTTGCGCCACACGCCTACGACGCGTTGTTCCTCCAGGCCCTCGCGATGGAGGCCGCCGGCGAGGCGAGCGGCCGGGCCATCGCCGAGAACATCCAGGCTGTCTCCCGTCCCGATGGCGAGACGGTCACAGTCGGTGAGTTCGAGGAAGCCAAGTCCCTGCTCGCGGACGGCAACGCCATCAACTACGAGGGGGCGTCGAGCCCGGTCGACATGAACGCGAACCTGGAGGCGCTCAACCGCTTCGGGATCCTTCAGATCTCGAACGCCGAAGCAGAGGTCCTCGAGACGATCCCGCGGTCGGAGTTCGAAGGCTCGCTGTAACCCGAGTCGACGTTTTCTTTCGCGATCGTGGCCGTTAGCCGCCGAGATACAAGTCCTCGACTTCCTCGTTGTCGAGCAGCGCCTCGGCGTCGTCCTCGAATCGGTTCTCGCCCATATCGAGGACGTATCCGCGATCGGCATTGCGGAGGGCCTCGCGGGCGTTCTGCTCAACCATGAGGATGGCCGTGCCGGCGTCGTTGATGTCCTGGATCTTTTCGAACACCTCGTCGACGAGATGTGGAGCCATCCCAGCACTGGGTTCGTCGATCAGCATCAGCCCCGGATCGACGAGCAGTCCCCGTCCCATGGCGAGCATCTGCTGTTGGCCACCACTGAGCGTCTCGGCAATCTGATCCTGGCGATCCTCCAAGATCGGGAACCGGTCGAAGACCTCCGCCAGCGCCGCCGCTGGCACATCGTCGAGAATGTACGCGCCCATTTCGAGGTTCTCGCGGACAGTCAGACTCGGGAAGATGTTCTCGGTCTGAGGGACGTAACACATGCCCGACCGCGTCAGCGTGGGTGGATCGGCACCGGTGATGTCCTGGCCGTCGTAGACGATCTGCCCACTCCAGCAGTCGATGAGGCCAAAGACGGCCTTCATGAACGTCGACTTGCCGGCGCCGTTCGGGCCGATGATGCAGACGATCTCACCCTCGTCGACGGCCATGGACACGCCATGCAGAATCTCCGCGTCTCCGTAACCCGAGACGACGTCCGTCGCGTCCAGCAGTGCCACGTGTCAGACCCCCAAGTACGCATCGAGGACCCGCTCGTCCTGGTGGACTTCCTCGGGCGTGCCCTCAGTGAGCTTCGTCCCTTGGTGCATGACGACGATTCGGTCACTCAGCTCCATGATAACCTCCATATCGTGCTCGACGACGAGGAACGTGAGACCCTCCTCGCGGAGCGTCCGGATGCGTTCGAGCAACGTCTCCGTCAGCGCCGGGTTGACCCCAGCCACGGGCTCGTCCAGCAACACGAGATCGGGATCGGTCATCAAGACGCGGCCGAGCTCGAGGAGCTTCCGTTGGCCGCCGCTGAGGTTGCCGGCCGCCTCGTCGCGGAGGTGGGCCAGATCCAGGAGTTCGAGGATCTCCTCGGCCTCCGAGTGAATCCGGTGCTCGTCCGTGTCGACGGCACTCGGGCGGAACCAGACGTTCGTCAACTGTTCGCCGCGCTGCCCGGGCGGGGCCAAGAGGAGGTTCTCGAAGACGGTCATCCCTCGAAGCTCGCGGGTCAGCTGGAAGGTTCGCGAGAGGCCGTGGTGGGCCATCCGGTAAGGCCGCGTCGACGGGACGTCGAGCGACTGTTTGAGGCGTTCCTGGGCGTAGTATCCGCCGATCCCGGCGCCGGCCCCGACAGCCACCGCCCCGGCCGACTGTCCCGGTGGGAGGCCGGCCACCGAGGCGACGCCGAGGCCGAGCATCCCGAACGTCACCGCCCCCGCGCCGACCCAGATGCGGTTCTCGTCCGCACCGGGCCGCATGAGATCCTGGATGTCGGATCCGTCGAATCGAATCGTCCCGCCGTCGGGGGAGAGAAAGCCGCTCACCAGGTTGAATGTCGTCGTCTTCCCGGCGCCGTTGGGGCCGATCAATCCCGTGATCGACCCCCGTTCGACGTCGAACGTGACGCCGTCCACGGCCTGGATGCCCCCGAAGGACTTCCGCAGGTCCGACACCTCGAGGATCGGGTCGGAAGTCATTCGTCTGTGACGCCCTCCACTATGGTCCGTTCGCCCCAAATTCCCTGCGGTCGGTAGTACAGAATGGCGATGAAGACGGCCCCGAGGAGGGCCACGCGGATCGCAAACACGGCCGCTTCTCCCGTCGGGAGTTGCTGGGCCATGTCGTTCGAGAACTGGACGAACGCCCAGTACAGCGCCGCTCCGAGGACGACGCCTTTGTTGTTCGCCGTGCCACCGATGACGACGATCAGGAAGATGAAGAAGGTGATCAGCGGTTCGAAGTTCCGGAACGTCAGGGTCCCGTAGTAGATGGCGACGAGGCCGCCGGCCAGGCCGGCTATCGAGCTGCCAAGCACCATACTCTGCACCTTGTACGAGAACGGATTTTTGCCCAGGGCCATCGCCACGTTCTCGTCCTCCCGAATGGCCTTGAGGACGCGGCCAAACGGCGAGCGGACGGTCCGCTCGGCGACCACGTACGTCAGCCCGAGGATGGCGACGGTGACGATGAACAGAAACCGGGCGTAGTTCAGCTGCAGGCCGGCAGTGATGCTATCGCCCTGGTACTGGAGGAGGAACAGCGCGTCCTGCAGGATCACACCACCCGCGGCCCGGGGGTCGCCGAGGGTCTGGAGTGCCGACAACAAGAAATAGCGAAACACGAACAGGCACACGCCTACGAGGCCGAACAACGAGAGGAGCGAGCGGTCGCCTCCGTACCGGGGTGACGATCGGAGCCACCAAACCGCACCGGCGCCGTAGATCGCCACGGCGCCGAGCGCCGCCACAATCGAGGCGGGGGGGAACGCGATGAACGTCGAATCTGCCGCGAACAGGGCGTCGCCGACGACGACGCCGATCTGGAAGGCGACAATCAACCCCGCGGCGAGGCCAACGGCGGTGATCCAGTCCCGCCGTGTCATCGTCTCGAAGTGTCTGCCGACCCAGAGAGCCCCGTAGACCCACACGAGCAGCGAGAGCGTCGCGAGCGAGAGCAGGAGTGATGGGAGAAAGTAGGCGTAGGCGGCAAGTGCCCCGGTCAGAGCCGCGACGAGGAGTGCCGCCGCGACGATCGGGAGGACGGGGTGGCCGGCGTCATCCCGACGACGCGTCCGCGCAGACCGCGCAGCCGCGTACCCGATGCCCAGCGTCAAAACGGCGACGAGGACGGTTCCCAGCCGGGAGCGGGCAGCGTGTGACGACCTGAGACCGGCATCGAGCAGCGGGTCTCTGGAGAGCAGCGTGATGGCCATAGTCCAGAGGACGAACACCAGACCGGCGTAGAGGACCGTTCCTTCGACCTCGAATCCGGGGAGCGGGAACAGATCCACGAGTGGTCGGGGGTACCCCCGGAGGGCGTCCGGACCGTTCGCGAGCCAGGTTTCGGTCTGGACCGTTCGTTTGACGATCACCGAGATCCCGAGCAGGGCAATCGCGAGGTAGTCCTCGCGAAGCCGTATCGCCGGCAGCGCGACGAGCAGCCCGACGA
Source organism: uncultured Halobacteriales archaeon (assembly GCA_964383875.1). Lineage (GTDB taxonomy): Archaea > Halobacteriota > Halobacteria > Halobacteriales > Haloarculaceae > CAYLJD01. The sequence continues at coordinate 48,936 of CAYLJD010000004.1, read as the reverse complement.
TTCCAGCGACGACTGTCGCGAGGAGAAGCGCCACGAGCCAGCCGAGGCCACCGGCGAGTTGGAGGCCGAGAAGGTCGATGAAGCGTGCTGGCAGGTCGAGACCCAGGATGTACTCCTGGAACTCCTGGGTCCCGGAGGGCGGTGCCACAATGAGGGCGGCCGTGTACGCGCCGACGAGGAAGAAGGCGACGTGTCCGAAGTCCAACAACCCGGCGTAACCGAACTTGATGTTGAGCCCGAGGGCGAACAGGGCCCAGATGGCGGCGATGGTCGCAGTCGAGATAAAGAGGGCAGCGGTCGCCATCAGTCACCCCCTCCCCACGATGCCTTCCGGTTTGATCAGGAGGACGACCAACAGGAGGACAAACGCGAGTGACACGCGGTGGGTGCCACTGACGGGCGTCAGGAGGTTCAAGAGGTAGAAGCCAACCTCCATGGCGATGCCGACGGCGAAGGCGCCGACAATCGCCCCGTAGATCGAGGCGAGGCCCCCGAGAATCACGGCCGCGAATATCGGCAGGAGGCGGAAAAAGCCCATCGACGGCGTGATCTGGAAGAACAGGACGCCGATGACGACACCACCGATGGCCGCGAACGCGCCCGCAATGAGCCACGTAATCATCATCACACGCTCCGTGTCGATCCCCGTGATTCTGGCGAGGTCCAGGTTGTCGCTGGCCGCCCGCATCGCCGTCCCGAGTTTCGTCTCCCGGAGGACGACGTGCAACCCAGTCATGAGCACGACCGCAATGAGGACGACCGATAGCCGGATGACCGAGGTGCGGATCCGGGTTGCGTACACGGCCGCCTCCCCGGGGACGCCGGACGTCGCCGACCCGAGAATGGCAGTCAGGACGCCGAGCGTCAGTAGGCCGGCCACCGTGCCGACGATGCGGGGGCCGATCGTCTGGGCAGCCTCGTGCTCGCCAACACCGGCACCGCGCCACCGATAACTGCCGTACCCGACGGCGACAGTAGTGAGAACGATGCCCGCCACGAGCGGCCACCCGAAGTGTGCGAGGTAGAGGGTCTCCTGGGGATCGGGTGCCGTCGCGATCAGCTCGATCACGAGTCCTTCGCCGGTGACATACAGGTCAATGAACTTCGCGTGCGTGGCGTTGAGCGAGTAGCCGATCAGGTCGATCGTCTGATCGACCTCGTAGCTGCGGGCCCCGCCGCCGAAGAGCGTCTGGGTCGAGAAACGGAGCACGAACGCCAGCCCCATGGCCGCCATCAAAATCGTGGCCAGTGCCGCGTCAGTCTGGCGAAACTTGCGGAAGAGGTACCGGTCCAGGACGGGTCCGAGGAACGCAAGCGTCAGCGCAGCGAGTGCAAAGCCGGCCCAAATGGAGGGGGCAATCAGTGCCACAAACGTTCCTGCAGCCAGCGCCGCGGCGATGTGGACGGCGACGGCAACGAGCCGGGACGGCGGCTCGATCGGCCACCACGCCCCAGAGAAGGCACTCCGGCCACCGATCACGGCCATCGCCCCGAGTGTCACGGCGGTTGTCAACACGAAAAGGATCGCCACAACCGGCGTCGGCGTGGGATTCGCCGTGGTGGCGAAGTCGCTCAAAAGCGGGACGTTCCAGGGGACGTTCGCGAGCAACGCGGCGTAGGCCCCGATCATCAGCAGTTCGCCGTGCGCGAAGTTCGGCACGCCGGCGATGTTGTAGACGAGCGAGAGGCCGATCGCCCCGAGAGCGATGAAACTCCCTGTGACGAGGCCGTTCAGAATCGCGTTCTCGAGTCCCGTACTGACCATCGTTCCTCCACCGTCTCGCTGTCAGCGTGACAATCCGGTCACAGGTGACTGTGTGCCCCGCCGAGTCTCGGCATCGCCGATTCCCTTGATGGGTGGGTGGGTGGAGCCCACAATAAAGCTTCGTTGGCGAATTAGGGTGCGGGCTGGTCGGGGTCGCGTCTGCCCATCTGGGCCCTACCCCTCGAATTCGTCCTCGAAGACGAACGTCCCGTCAGCTTGGATCTGCTCGCCATCGGCCAGAATTTCGGAGTTCTCACTCATGTCGACGATCATGTCCACGTGGACGGCCGACTCGTTCTGGTCGTTGCCGGGCCCGACGGTGTCCGCGTAGGCGCGACCGACCGCCATGTGAACGGTGTCGCCCATCTTCTCGTCGAAGAGCATGTTGTACGTAAACCGATCGATGGCCCGGTTCATCCCGATCCCGAGCTCTCCGAGCCGGCCGGCGCCAGCGTCAGTCGACAGCACCTCTGTCAGAAGCTCTTCGTTCTTTCCCGCGCTGTGGGCCGTGACCTCACCAGCCTCGAAGGACAGCCGGACGTCGGTGATTTCGCGGCCCTGGTGGTACAGCGGTTTGTCGAAGTGGACGGCACCCTCGACGCTGTCGGGGATCGGTGCCGTGAATACCTCCCCACCCGGGAGGTTCTTTTCGCCGTAGTCGTTCAGCGCCGGGTTACCGGCGATGGACATCGTGACGTCGGTTTCGTCACCGCTCCGGATGGTGATCTCGTCAGCGTCGTCGAGAATGTCGACCAGCTGGGACTGGTGATCTTTCACCACGTCCCAGTCCTTGTTGATAGCGTCCCAGACGAAGTTCTCGTAGGCCTCGGTGCTCATCCGTGCGAGCTGGGCGTGGGTCGCCGCGGGATACTGGGTGAGACACCACGTCTTGGAGAGGCGTTCGTCAAGGAGCTCGCGCGTCGCCTGCTGGTAGGCACTGGTCGTCGCCGGGTCGACGTCGCTCGTCTCGGTCACGTTGCCGCCGCCACGGACCGCAATGTAGACGTCCATCGCCTCGTAGAGCGCCATAGCGTGGTCGGGGAGGGTGAATTCGCCGTCGTGGTTCCGGAGGAAGGCGCGCTGGAAGCGGGCCCCGGTCCGCTCCTGGACGACGAGCGGGTGGGCATCGTGGTCGGCTATCAGTTCGTGCAGGGCGACGACGAGGTCCTCGGCGGCCGGGTGGGCATCGATGACGACGTGCTCGCCAGCGGTCAGATCGACGCTGTGGGTGACGATGACCTCCGCGTGCTCGCGGATGCGCGGGTCCATGCGTACCCCTGGAGGTGGCGCCCGCAAACCGTTTCCGGTGGGTATCACAACGCCTACCAGCACGCGGCCGCTGTTTCCCACTATGGCAGATCCAGCCGAGACAATTCGGAGCTCTCCCGTCGACTTCGCGACCGCCGTCGCCTACGCACTCCACCCAGAGATGCGTCGCCTGATCCTCCTCTACGTCGTCGGCGCGCTGGTGCTCCCCGCGGGCCTCCGGCTCCTCCTCGGACCGAGTCTCACCGGTGGGCCGGAGCTTCGACTGTTTTGGGGACTTGTGGGGCTCGTCGTCGCCGTCGCCGGGGCGACCTTTCTGTTCGCCGGCGTCGTCGGGGCCGTGTTCAAGCTCGTCACCGACGCGAACCGGTTGGCCGACGAGACGTGAGGAAGGGGCGCCCGGCCTACCCCTCGCCTTTGCCGCGCTTGACCCCCTCCGAGAACTGCGTGATGGTTCGCCGGACCAGTAGGTAGATGAACAGGACGAAGAGGATCATGAGCGCGAGAATCCCGACGAGGACCGGGTCAACCATGCCGACCGTTCGGCAGCAGTCGTGTTAGGATTTGTGACCGCTCGCGGCCGTGCGAGAAAACAACACTGATGCGCGCGGGGGCAAAAGACGTCGCTCATGTCGCTCCTGCCCTCCAAACCCGACGCGGAACCGGCCGAGGACGCCGGTCCCCGGGTCATCGGCGTCGACGACGCCGACGCGGACGACGTACTAGCGGCGCTGTCTTCGGGAACGGCCCGCCGGCTCCTGGCCGCGCTCCACGAGGACCCGGCCCCCCCGTCAGAGCTTGCCGAACGCGTCGACACCTCGCTCCAGAACGTCCAGTACCACCTGGGGAAACTCGAGAACGCCGGCGCGATCGAGGTCGTCGAGACGGCTTACTCGGCCAAAGGCCGTGAGATGGACGTCTACGCCCCGTCCGACCAGCCACTGGTGATCTTCGCCGGCGACGAAGAGCGGGGGTCGACGCTTCGGACCGCCCTCCAGCGGCTCGTCGGAGCGGTCGGCCTCCTGGCACTGGGCAGCCTGCTCGTCCAAGCCCTCTTCGATGACGGAGCGCAGGTCCGGTCGGGCGGCGACGGCGTGGCCCCCACCGCCGGGAGTGGGGACGGTGGCGACGGTGGTGGCGCAGCCAACGTCTCGTTTGAGACCACCCAGACGGCGACCGAAGCCGAAGACGTCGGAATTATGGCCACGGAGACGCCGGTGCGGACAGCGACGGAGACCCCCCAGGCAACCGAGACACCGATGCAAGCCACGCCGGAAACGGTGGACGCCGTCCGACAGGCTGGTCAGGAGGGGGCAGCGGGCCTGCCGCCCGGGGTGCTGTTTTTCGCCGGGGGCCTGTTCGTCCTCGCCGTCATCGCCGGCGTCTGGTACCTCGGCCGACGACGGGCGTGACTCAAACGCCCATTTGAGTTATCGGGGGGTACTTTTCACTCCCCCGCGTACGGGCACTCGCGCCGACCCGCTTCGGCCCTCCTACAGGGTCGCGGCTTCGAGCGCCTTCCCCGCTGGCGTTCGAAGTCGGACCTCGAGCCCGATCCCAGTCCGCTCGATTGCCGCAAATCCAGGTTCGTACCACCGCGGGTCGGCGTGACTCCCCGGATTGACGACGGACACGTCACCGAGGGTCCGGATGGTCGGCCGGTGACTGTGCCCGACGAGGACCACGTCCGCCCCCACGTCACGTGCGAGCAGCGACAGCGACGTGTCGTCGTGCTCGTGACCGTGAGCGACGACGAATCGATGGCCCAGTGCGTCGATAGTCCGGGTCCGTGGCACCCGCTCGCGAACGGGGGCGTCGTCGTTGTTTCCCGCGACGGCAGCGAGGGTGCTCGCCTCGGCCTCGAAGGCGTCCAGCACGGCGGCCGTGGTGAAGTCGCCGGTGTGGACCACCACCTCGGCCGCGCGGACGGCCGACAGTGCGGCGTTTTCGAGGCGGTGGCCCGCTGTCCCGTGGGTATCACCGATCGCAACGAGCACAGGCGGCTCTCAGCCGGAGGGTCGCATAGGCCTATCGGTCCGAACCACCGGGTACTTGGCTCGCGGAACCGAGCGCCAAGACATGGCCGGCAGCCGATCGGTCGTCATCGCGGCGCTGGTGGCAAACGGCGCCATCGCGATCATGAAGTTCGTGGGCTTTCTCCTCACGGGCAGTCCCGCGATGCTCTCGGAGACCTACCACTCGATCTCCGACACCGGCAACCAGGTGTTCTTGCTGGTCGGCCTCCGGTATGGCGCGCGGGAAGCAGACAGACGCCACCCATTCGGATACGGGAAGGCGCAGTTCTTCTACAGCTTTCTCGTCTCGGTCCTCCTGTTCGGCATCGCCGGGTGGGAGAGTGCCACCCACGGCTACCACAAGATCCAGGAAGCGATTTCTGGCCACGGTCCAGTCGGTCCAGAGACCGAAACGATCGAGCTATTCGGCATCAGCTACACCCCGAACCTGGCCTTCGACCCGATCTACGTCAACTACGTCGTCCTCCTGGGGGCCATCGTCTTCGAGACGTGGGCGCTCCTGAAAGCCCGCGCGGAGATGCGCCGCCAGATCGAACAGTACGGCTGGGATGGCTACCGGGAAGCCTTCCGCCGGACCAGTGACGTGACAACGCTCACCGCGCTGACGGAGGACACGATCGCGCTCGCCGGTGCCGGCCTCGCCCTGGCCGGCGTGTTCCTCTCGCGGACGCTCGACGACCCGATCTACGACGCGACGGCCGCCCTGCTCATCGGGCTGCTCCTGATGGGCTTTGCGCTCGCGCTCGCCTGGGAGAACAAGCGCCTCCTCCTCGGCGAGAGCCTGGTTCCGGAGCGCGTATCGGCGATCGAAGCCCACATCGCCGATCACGAGGACGTTCGAGCCGTGCATGATCTCCGGACGGTGTACTTCGGACCCGGGCGAGTGCTCGTGACGGCCGACGTCGCCTTCGAGCCGGGGCTCGAGACGGCACACCTCGAAGCGACCATCGACGCGATCGTCGCGGCGATCAAGGCCGCCGAACCGGACGTCGAGAAAGTCTACATCGAACCCGAATAGCGCCGGTTTCGATTAGACCTCGACCACACTGCAGCGCTTTTCGCACAGCGCATGCGACCCCCACCCACGCCAGCGCTCCCCACATTAGGGCCCTAGTACTGGTCAAGGTCTCTAAGTGAATTAAAGAATATTATCATTAAAGTTCATAACATTTTTTTAGCCAGCCGGATTCATTCCGGACGCGCGACACGGATCGCGGTTAGAGACCACCATGACACACGACGATTCAGGCACCGACGAAGTTGCGAGTCGAGTCCGTACAACGGAACCGTTCGTTCGGGACGTCGAAAACGCGGCGGCGCGCGAGTTCCGCCAGCTCTTGAACGACCAGACGTTTGTCTTCGCTCCAGGGATCTACCACGCCCTCGACGGGCGCCTGGCGGAGATGGCGGGCCACGACGCCGTATACATGTCCGGGTACTCGACCGTCCTCGGGCAGTTCGGCTTCCCGGACCTCGAAATGGTCACGATGACGGAGATGGTCGAGAACGCCAAACGAATCGTCGAGGCCACGGACCTGCCCGTCGTCGCCGACTGCGACACTGGCTACGGTGGCGTCCACAACGTCCGCCGTGCCGTGCGCGAGTACGAGAAGGTCGGTGTCGCCGCGGTCCACATCGAGGACCAGACGTCGCCGAAGCGCTGTGGCCACATCGCCGGCAAGCAGATCGTCTCTCGAGAGGAAGCAGAAGCCCGGTTCCGGGCCGCCGTCGACGCGAAGCAGGACGACGAGACGGTCATCATCGCCCGGACCGACGCGTACGGTTCCGCCAACGGCGACTGGGAGGAGCACCTGGAGCGCGGCCGCATCTACGCCGACGCCGGCGTCGACCTCGTCTGGCCGGAGATGCCTGATCCGTCACGCCAGGACGCCATCAGTTACGCCGAGACAATCCGCGAGACGCATCCGGACGTCGACCTCGCGTTCAACTACTCCTCGAGTTTCGCCTGGAGTCAGGAGGACGACCCACTGACGTTCCAGGAGCTGGGTGAGATGGGGTACGCGTACATCTTCATCACCCTGGCCGGCCTCCACTCGGGTGCCCACGCCGTCTACGAGGACTTCAAGAACATCGCCGAAAACGACGAGCAGGGCCAGTTCGACCTCGAGGGTCGGTACCTCGGTCACGAGACCGAGAGCCACCACGAGCTGTCGTTCGTGCCGCGATTCCAGGACATCGAGGCGCGGTTCGATCCAGGCGCCGCCCAGCGCCAGCAGGAGTCGGCCGGATTCACCGAAGAAGGCGAGTCTGTTATGACGAGCGAGGGCGACGACTGAGCTGTGATCACCATGGACGTCGCAAATCAGAGTCGGGCGTTCGTTCGGACGTTCTTCACCTCGCCAACGGCCGTCGAGGGCGAAGACGACTCCGCGAAGATGTTGCGGAGTGCCGCCGGCCTCCGGGGCATGCAGGCCCCGGACGTCTGGGTGCCGGACAACGAGGACGCGACGGCCCCGTCGATGCGCGACGAGGGGGCCGACAACATCGTCGACGTGGTCGCCGAACACGGCGCCGAGTTTCCCGGCGAGATTCACCCGCGCGTCGTCTGGCACCGTGACAGCCCGGAGACCCGATACCGCGGGTTCGAACACATGCGACAGATCGCCGATCCCGACGGCGGCGCTGTCGAGCACATCGACGGGTTCGTCATTCCCGAGGTGGGCGACATCGACGACTGGAAGAAAGCCGACGAGTTCATCACCATCGTCGAGCACGAACACGGCCTCGAACCGGGGAGTCTCAACATGTCGGTCATCATCGAAAGTGCCGCGGCCGAGTTGGCGATGGGCCGGCTCCGCGAGGAGATCGGCAAGCCCTCGAACAACCTGGAGCGGCTGTTCCTGCTCGTCGACGGCGAAGTCGACTACACGAAGGACATGCGAGCCATCACGCCCACGGGGTCGCTGCCGCCGTGGCCGGAACTCCGGCACAACACGTCGCGGGGAGCGAGCGCGGCCGGGCTCATCGCGATCGACGGGCCGTTCGACGACATCCGGGACATCGAGGGGTACACCGACCGCATGATCGACAACCAGGCCAAGGGCATGCTCGGCATCTGGTCACTGACGCCGGGCCAGGTGGTCGCGGCGAACCAAGCACCACTGCCGCCAGAGGAGGGGTACTGGCTCCTGGACGCCGACGGCCGCCAGGTCGAGTTGTCCGCCGAAGGTGACGTCGAGGTCTACGACGGCGATCGGGTGTCGCTACGCGAAACTGGCGATGACTACGTGCTCACTGTCGGCGGGGACGAGCGAGAACTCACCGCTGACGAGTTGCACGAGGAGCTGCTCGACCTCGTCGAATACGTGCCCAGCATGGACGACATCGTCGACTCCATGGAAGAGTTCGAGGCGGCCAAGGCGGCGGGAACGGGCGCCATCTCGATGACGCAGTCGGCGACGCTCCGCATCGACGGCGTCGCGGTCGAGGTCAGCTCCGACCGGATGTGGGACGAGGCGACCTACCAGGCCGCGATGACGCCGATCACGTTGTTCCAGGACGTCTACGAGAACCGGCCCGACCAACACGACGACCTCCAGGAGATGTACGGCGAGAGTGTCGTCGAGCGGGCCCTGAACGTGGGGTAGGGTGGCCCCGTTACGCAGTCGTTCTCGCTGAGTGGCATTCGATGTGACGACCAGTTTCGCCGCGCCCGGCGTGGCGTTATGCCGGGGCAACGCGTGCATCCATCCGTGAGCGAGGCGTCCGGACACCAGCGGTTCGTGCCGTACGATCGGCCGTACGAGAACCAGCAGGAGGCGATGGACCGGATCGCGACCGCCCTCGACGCCGGGCGGGACGTGCTCTTCGAGGGGGCAACTGGCACGGGCAAGACGCTGGCGGCCCTGGCGCCCGCACTGGCCCAGGCCCAGGCCACCGATCGGACGGTCGTGATCACGACGAACGTCCACCAACAGATGCGCCAGTTCCGGCGCGAGGCGGCCGCCATTGCGGAAACAGAGGATGTCCACGCCGTCGTCTTTCGGGGCAAGTCCGCGATGTGCCACATCGGCGTCGATCACCGGGCGTGCCAAACGCTTCGGGAGGCGACGAGCGGGCTCGTCGACGCCGAGCGGGAGATCGCCACGCTCGAGCGACGACAGCGGGAGCTTCTGGAACGCATGCAGACCGGCGACGACGACGCGGCCGCCGGACGACAGGCCGTCATGGACGAGCTCGAGTCCGCCGAACAGGAGGTGACGGAACTGCGTGAGCGGCCGACGTGCGAGCACTACTATCGAAATCTCACGGCCGACTCCGGCGCGTTCTCCGAGTGGCTGGAGGCTGACGTCCGGCGTCCTGACGAAATCTACGAGTACGCTGACGAGCGGGGACTCTGTGGCTACGAACTCCTCAAAGCCGGCATGGATGACGTCGATCTCGTGGTTTGCAACTACCATCACCTGCTCGATCCGGCGATCCGGGAGCAATTCCTCCGGTGGCTCGGGCGGGACGCAAGCGACGTGATCGCCGTCTTCGATGAGGCGCACAATCTCGCCGACGTCGCTCGTGAACACGCCCGCCGGACCCTCACCGAGACGACACTCGAGGGGGCGCTCGACGAGTGTGCCGACTCCGATGATCCCCGGGCCGCGGCCGCGGCGAACGTCCTCACGGCGTTCCGGGCCGGCCTCAGCGAAGCCTACGACACAGCACTCGATTTCGGGGAACGGGAGCAGGTCGGGACGGAATGGCACGACCTGGCAATCGCCAACGACGACCGTCGGGACGAGCTGACGCTCGCGTTTCTCCGCGCCTACAACGGGCCAGGGATCGAGCAGGATCTCGCAGCCGCGCGCGAACTCGGCGACGATCTCGAGGCAGCTTACGCCCAGGCCTACCGGCGGGGTGAAGTCACCGACCGACGAGAGAGCCCGACCCGCCAAGCCGCCGCGTTTGTGGAGACGTGGCTGACTGAGCATCCCGATCCGGAGCGCTACCCCGTGGTCAGTGTCCGAACACGGGAGGATGGCGACATCTACGGCCGCGCAGAACTCTACACGTGCATCCCGAAGACGGTGACGAGGACCCTATTCGAGGACCTCGCCGCGAGTGTCCTGATGAGTGCCACCCTCCGTCCGTTCGACGTCACCGAGTCGATCCTCGGCATCGAGGACCCGATGACGCTCGCCTACGGTCAGCCGTTTCCGCCCGACCGGCGGCGGACGATCGCCGTCGACGGGCCGGCACTCTTCGCGAGTCGCCGGGACGACCCTGACGTTCAGAACGTCGTAACCAGCGTCCTCAACGAGGCCGTCCAGTACACCCCGGGGAACACGCTCGCGTTCTTTCCAAGCTACACCGAGGCGGCCCGGTATCACGACCGCGTCGACGTCGACGGCCCGGTCTATCTCGACGAAGCCGGGACGCCGGCCCAGGACCTCCGCCGTGACTTCGTGGCCGACGACGATGCCCTGCTGTGCTCGTCCCTGTGGGGCACCCTCGGCGAGGGCGTCAGCTACGACGGCGACGACGCGCGCAGCGTCGTCGTCGTTGGGGTACCGTATCCACATCTCGACGAGCGGCGCGTGGCCGTCCAGGAGGCGTACGAGGGTGCATTCGGGAACGGAGGCGACGGGATCGGGTGGCGCTATGCCGTCCAGATTCCCACCATTCGGAAGACCCGGCAAGCGCTCGGACGGGTGGTTCGCTCGCCCGAGGACTTCGGCGCACGGATCGTGCTCGACGCACGCTATACCGAGCGGGCCACGGTCGAAATGAGTGAGTACGCAGTTCGTTCGGCCTTTCCACCCGAGGAGCGCGCCGAGATCGTCGACGTCACCCCGGACAAACTGCGGTACGCCCTGTTCAACTTCTTTGCCGACCTGGAGGCGTACGGGGCGGACGCGCCGCGCCCCTAGTCCGGCATCGGAATGCGGCGTTCGAGCACGAGGCCAATCGCCAGGCCAGCCACGATCGCGAAGATCGTCTCGTACGGACTGCCCATCCCGAGTGCGCGAAACAGCATGAAGGCGAGCAGCGCGGCGAATCCGGCGACGAGCGAGAGGGTCGCCGTGCGGAGGAGTTTGGACTGCGAGATGGCTGCGAGCATAGCGGGGCTACCAGGACCACCGCCGTAGCCGTTCCGGTGCGGGCGAAACCGGGAGGTTTGAGAGGGGCGACGGAGAACCGCCCCACATGTCGCTCGTCGCCTTCGATTTCGACGGCACGCTCTCGGACGTCGAAATGACGGTCCTCCTCGGCACGGAGTGTGGCGTCGCCGACGAGATGGTCGAGATCACGCGCCGGGCGATGAACGGTGAACTCGCCTATCCGGAGAGCCTCCGCCAGCGGTGTGCGCTCCTCGAGGGGCTCGCCGCAGATCGAGCCACCGCCGCCTTCGACCGGGTCACGCTCCGGCCGGGTGCCGCCTCGTTGTTGCGGGCACTCGACGAGGCTGGGACGCGGACGGCAATCCTCACGGGGGGATTCGAACGCGGCGTCCAGGCAGCACTCGACGACGCGAGTGTGACGGTCGATGATATTGTCGCGAATCAGTTACGGGTCGTGGACGGCACGCTGACCGGCGAGGTCACGGGGCCATTAGTCGAGGGCACGAAGGACGGCGCACTCACGTCACTCGCCGAAGAGCGAGGGGTACCACTGGCCGACACGGTGGCCGTCGGGGACGGCGCGAACGACGTGCCGATGCTTGAGACTGCGGGACTCGCCATCGGATACGAGCCGAAGCAGGCCGTCGCGTCTAGCTGTGACGTCGTCGTCTCCTCGATGGCTGCACTGCAGGACGCGCTCGAGAACGCGGATATCTGCTAGTCAGGTGAATTTCCGGACGGTCAGCGAGAGCGTATCGAGGTCAACAATCGGGGCGTACCCCGGGTCGGGATCGAGATTGACGCTTTCCTGGAACGCGGTCTGGGCCTGCCAGCACGACGAGTTGATCGTGAGGACGTTCCGGTAGGTCCCGTAGCCGAGCTTGTGGACGTGGCCGGCGTGAAAGATGTCCGGGACGTCCTCGACGACGAGGTGGTCGCGCTCTTCCGGCGCCAGCCGTGTCTGCCCGCCGAACTGTGGGGCCACGTGGCGTTTCCGGAGGAGCTGGGCCATCGCGTCGTGGGGCCGCTCGTAGGTCGCTGCCTCGTCCGGGAGTTCCGCGATGACTTCGTCCAGCGACACGCCGTGGTAGAGCAAGATGGAGACGCCCTCGATGGTGACGGTTGCAGGGTTCGACACCACCCGCGGGTCGTGGGCATCCATGATCGACCGGAGGTCGTCGTCGAAGGCAGGCTGGGGTTCGGCCAGCCGCACCGCGTCGTGGTTGCCCGGGATCATGACGATATCCAGGTCCCCAGGGACGGACTTCAGGCGTTCGTTGAACGCCTCGTACTGGTCGTAGATGTCGACGATCGACAGCTCGTCGTCCTGGTTCGGGTAGACGCCGACACCCTCGACCATGTCGCCAGCGATGAGCAAGTACTCGACGGCTTCGGCCTCCTCGGAGTGCAGCCAGTCGGCGAAGGTCTCCCACGCGTCGGCGAGAAACTCCTCGCTGCCGACGTGGATGTCGGAGATCAAGGCCGCACTGACCTGCCGATCGGCCGTCGACGGTTCGTGCGTCCGCGGGACGTCAGGGAAGTGCAAGGCGTCGACAAAGAGGATCTCACCGTCGTTGGCCAGCGTCCCCTCGACCGCGACGACTTCGTCAGCGAGCAGCGTTTGGACGTCAGCAGCGAACGGACGGTCCTTCATGACGAGGCACGGAAAGACGCCGGTGGTGTCCTCGAGCTCGACCAGCCAGTGTCCGTTTGTGGTCGAGCGAACGTCGTTGACCAGTCCGACGAGCGCGGCGTCGCCCCCGCCGGACATCCGCCGGAGGGCGTCGGTCGGCCGATGGTTGACACGGCCGCGGAGCTCGGTGGCTAACCGTTCGTACCGGTCGCGAAAGACCGCGACGAAGTCGTCGTAGGTGCCGGTGCCCGTGCTCTCGTCGGTCATGTCGCCGCGGATGGCAACCGCGCCTGCGTGGCCGTCGTCGTCCGTGGGCGTTGACGAGGGGCTGGAGGGGCTCGGTGCTGCTGGTGCGTGCGTGGTGGTGCGGGGGTCCGCAGACACGCGCTGATCACGTGAGGGGTGGTCCTCGAGTGCCACGCGCACGTCGTCGGCAGTGAGGCGAACGGCATCCCGGGCGGTCGAATCGACGACGCGCGCGACCGCGGCCCCCGGATCGTCGGCATTCGCAAGAACCGTCACCGCCTCGCGGTCGGCATTGAGCCCGTGTTCGGCGAGTGTCGCGGCCACCTGGACGGGCGTCTCGAGTGGCACAGGCAGTCATCGGGCGGCCCCAGCAAAAACGTAGCGCCATCAGAAGACTCAATTGTCGACCGCAGATACACTGATTGATGACCGGCCCGGGCCCCGACGACTCGGATGGCGCACTGGAGGGGGAGGGGACGGCTGTTCGCCCGACGGACCGGTCCGTCTCAGAGCAATCGGCACCTCCTGTGCACGCGCGTGACGAGCGCGACGAGGCCCAACAGGGCGGCGGGTGGACGCTGTTCGCCCGGGACCTGGTGACGAGCGTCCTCGCCGTGCTCGTCGTCGGAGTCTACTTGTTTGCGGTGAGTGGTGTGTGGCCGCCGCTCGTCGCCGTCGAAAGCGGGAGTATGGTCCCGAACATGCAGGAGAACGACCTCGTGTTCGTCATGGACGAGACCAGGTTCCCGGGACCAGGCGCGATGGGGGCGACCGGTGTTGTCACGGCCCGAGCAGCGACGGACAGTGAGTACCAGAAATTTGCTCGACCGGGAGACGTCATCGTGTATCAACCAGACGGTCGTGCAAACACCACCCCGATCATCCATCGGGCGATGTTTTGGGTCGATGCCGGTGAAAACTGGTATGGCAAGGCAGACCCGGAGAACGTTTTTCAGGCGCAAGACTGCCAGTCACTTCCGAACTGCCCGGCCCCACACGCTGGATTCATCACAAAAGGTGACGCCAACGCGTATTACGACCAGGTCGGCCCGACCGTCTTGAGTGAGCCTGTCAAGTCCCGGTGGGTGCTTGGCACCGCCGAGGTCCGCGTTCCTGGCCTGGGTTGGCTTCGATTGCGGGCCTAGCGACCCGTTTTCACCATCCGCATTTCGACGTCCCCCCACCCCTTTGTTTCTCGTGGAGACAGTGAATGAGCCACCACAGACATCTCGAATTCTGTCCTTTCCGCGAGGACAAGATTTTTGATAGTGGCCCGTAAACTCGGTCCGTAGTGGAAAAGCGGACTGGCGGTGGATGGGAATGGCGCAAAAGTATTTCCGGTGGACTGGCCGCTTTCCAATTGTATCGGCTCAATGTAACATCCTGTGCTGTCCCCCGATTTAATCGGTGACTACCGAGTCGTTAGGCGGGTCCTACCCGGGCGATATTCGGTTTCCAGTCGAAGCGATGGGGATGGGTGGCGGCCGGACGAGAGTCTCGCTGCACCGGATAGCCCTCACGACGCAGCAGCAGCAATCTGTATCCCTCATGGGATTGTCATTCGCGGTGGTGTGACCGGCGATGTGGTGCCGCCACGACGTGGTTCGTCATCATCTCGGCTTCGTTATATGTGTCTGACGTATCCTTAAGTGGGTGTGCTAGCGAGGATGGGGGCAAGGCCCGTTGCGGGCCAGGAGGCTAGGATGGGACTGCTCACAGACCTGAAATCCAGCATTTCGCGGGCAGCATCGACGCTGTTCTCCGAGGACAATCCGAAACGCATCGGCATCTACGGACCCCCAAACGCCGGGAAGACGACGCTCGCCAATCGCATCGCTCGCGACTGGACTGAGCACGGCGACGCGGTCGGTCCGGAGAGCCACGTGCCACACGAGACGAGACGGGCGCGCCGGAAGGAGAACGTCGAGATCGAGCGCGACGGCAAGACCGTCACGATCGACATCGTGGACACGCCTGGCGTGACGACGAAGGTCGACTACACCGAGTTCATGGAACACGACATGGAGAAAGACGACGCAGTTCGGCGATCACGCGAGGCGACAGAGGGAGTCGCCGAGGCCATGCACTGGCTTCGCGAGGACGTCGACGGCGTGATCTACGTGCTTGACTCGGCCAACGATCCGTTCACCCAGGTCAACACGATGCTCATCGGCATCATCGAGAGCCAGGACCTGCCGGTGTTAATCCTCGCGAACAAGATCGACCTCGAGGAGTCGAGCGTGCAGCGCATTCAGAACGCGTTTCCGCAGCACGAGACGATCCCGCTCTCGGCGCTCGAGGGCGACAACATGGACGAGGTCTACGACAAGATCGCGGAGTACTTCGGGTGATCGAGATGGCAGAACTCACCGAACCCGCCGATGGTGTCCAAATCGACCTCATCAGCGGCCAGCGAATGGACGGGCTGACCAGCATGGAGAAAATACGGATGATCCTGGATGGCGTCAGGGACGGCAACATCGTCATCCTGGAAGAGGGGCTCTCCCCCGACGAGGAGTCCCGGCTCATCGAGGTCACGATGGCCGAGATCAGCCCCGACGAGTTTACCGGCCTCGAGATCGAGACATATCCGCCCTCGGAGACGCGTGACGCGAGCCTCTTGGATCGGCTGATGGGCAAAGAGGATACAAAGAAGCTCACGGTCATCGGCCCGGCAAACCAGATTGAAACGCTCCACAAAGACGAGACGCTCATTCGGACCCTCGTCTCCAGGCGTTGATTCCCCACTGATGCCCCACCAGTGTACCGAGTGCGCCCGTGTGTTCGACGACGGCTCCAAGGAGATGCTCTCGGGCTGTCCCGACTGTGGCGGAAACACCTTCCAGTACTACTCGTCGGCGGCCGACGCCACGCCAGAACAACCCGACGAGGGGGCGACTCCGCCAGACCGGCCCGGGGAGAGCACAGTCGCGCGAACGGTCGGGAACGCCGCGACGACCGTCCGCGACCTCGTCGGCTCGGGTGGGCCCGGCGTGGACGACGACCCCACACCGGCACACGAGGACGCCGCGCAGGCGTCCGCCCGCTCTGAACTGGTCTCGCCTGAAGATCTCCCGGCAGCCGCGACGCAGCCGCCGACCTCCCGTCCCACACCAGTCATGGACGAACGGACGGATCCATCGGACGAGCCGTCCTCCGACGCGGATGAACGGCCGGATCTCTCGGAACTCCGTGCGGAACTCAACGACCAGTTCGAGTCGATCAAGGTCGTCGAGCCCGGCCAGTACGAGCTCAACCTCATGAGCCTCTACGATCGCGAAGAGTACATCATTGCCCTCCGTGAGGACGGCAAGTACACGATTCAGGTCCCGGAGCGGTGGGGCGGGGACTGACCGCCCACCTGTCAGCCGAGCTGATCGTACTGGTCTGCCAGCTTCGCCGCCGCCTCGTCAAACTGCTCTCGCTCGCGATCGTCCAACTCCCACTCCACGATGGCGTCGACGCCGTCCGCTCCGAGCTTGGCCGGAACGCCAAGGCTGACGTCTCCGTGGCCGTACTCACCGTCCAGCACGAGTGACGCCGGAAACACTTCGCCGGTATCGCGGAGAATGGCAGACACCATGTGCGCGACCCCGCGCGCCGGCCCCCACTCGGTCGCCCCCTTCCGCTCGATCACGTGCATCGCACTCTCCTGGAGGTCCGACAGGATCTCCTCTCGCTCGCTCGCCGAGAACGCGGGGTCGGCCCCGTCGACCCGCACCTTCGAGAAGACCGGGACCTGCGCGTCGCCGTGTTCGCCGAGAATGGTCGCCTCGACGTTTCGGACGGGGACATCGAACCGTTGCGAGAGGACGTACCGAAACCGCGCCGAGTCCAACCGACCACCGAAGCCGATGACCTGTTCGCGGGAGCGGTCGCCGACCTCGTAGAGGTGACGGTTCAACAGGTCGACCGGGTTCGAGGTCGTCACCGTGACGAAGTCGTCGGTATGGGCGGCGAGCGACGACTGAATCTCCTCCATGATTGGCGCATTGTCGTCGGCGAGATCGAGCCGGGACATGCCCGGCTTCCGGGGGAGGCCAGCTGTAATGACGACGACATCCGACCCGGCGGTGTCGGCGTACTCTCCCTTGCGGACCTTCGTGTTTGCGTCGTACGCGATCCCGTGGTTGGTGTCGGCGGCTTGGCCGACCGTCACGTCGGCCTGCTCGGGAATGTCGACGAATACCAGCTCGTCGACGACGTCTTCGAGTGCCAGCGTGTAGCCCGCAGCGGCGCCGACCGTGCCGGCGGCGCCGACGATACTGACTTTTGCCATATCGTCAGCACGTTTTTGCTGCCATGGGGTAATTCTATCGAACCACCGCGCTGACTCCGCCTCGTCGGGAACGGCGGGCTTCCCTCTCAGGAAACGTTTTTCACAAGCAACCGCCTCCGCTCTCGTATGAGCGACTTCGACAAAGAGGCCGAACGCGAGCGCCTCCGCGAGAAATACGAACAGGACAAAGCCGACCGGGAGGTGACCGAGCGGATGAGCGACCTCCTGCTGAAGGGCGCGACGATGACCAATGCCCACTGCAGCGACTGCGGGGATCCGATCTTTCGCTACGACGGCCAGGAGTTCTGTCCGACCTGCGAGAAGCCGGTCGACCGGGGTGACCCGGCCGGGGACGACTCCGACGGCGACGTTGCGGCGTCGGACGGGGCGGACCCCGATGGCCCGGCCGACAGCGAGCACATCGAGGTCGCGACCCCTGGCGAGGATGCCCGTGTTCGGTTCGGTGACGCCGACGCGGATTCGGCTGATTCATCCCCCGACGGGTCTGCCCAGCAGCCCCAGACGAACCCTCGGGGTCGAGGCCACTCCCCAGGACACGAGCACTCCGCACCAGATCCGCAGCCGGACACACCCTCAGACGTCGCCCGGACGCACGCCGAACTCCACGGCCGGATTCGCCAACTCAGCCAGCGGGCCGGCGCGTGTGACGACCCACGGGACGCCGAGGCGTTTCTCTCTGCCGCCCGCGAGGCGGCCGAAGCCCTCGCAGCCCTTCGAGGCTGACCCGCCGTCAGGGCGCGTAGTCGCTCTCGACGACCTCGCGGATCCGCTCGGCCGTCACGTCACCGACCCCGTCGACGTCGCGTAACGCATCCGCGTCGGCGGTCATCACCGCCTCGACACTCCCGAAGTGCTCGAGCAGAGATCTGGCGATCACCGGGCCGACCTCCGCGATCGCGGCGACGACGTAGACTTGCTGCTCCGCGAGCGTTTTCGACTGTTTTTCGCCGTGGACACTGACCTCGCGGTCGGCGTCGGCCTGTTCCCGTCTCGCGATCGTTTCGACGAGATCTGCGGTCTCGTCCTCGTCAGCTGTCTGGAGCACGCTGACGCCGAAGTCCACCACTAGGGAGGCGAGCGCCCCGCCGATTGCTTTCGGATGCACGTTGCGTTCCGCGTAGAGCCCATCGCCCTCGATGACGACTACCGGGCGCGCGTAGTGTCGACTGGCGTCACCGACTTGGTCGAACAGCGAGCGCTCACTCCCGGTTAGCGTCTCGAGGAAGTCAGCCACCGTCTTGCGCTCGACCACGACGCGGTCCGAGACCACGTAGTCGCCCACTTCGAGCGTCTCCAGCCGGGTAGTGAGGCCCTCGCGCCGGGAGAGATCCCGTGCGATCGACGCGTCCATCTCTCGCTGGTCCACGACGATCTCGACCGTCTCGCTGTCGCCACCGGCAGACGCCACGACGCCGTCGTCGTCACCGGTGTCTGGGTTTCCCTCGAAGGCGTCCAGGCCAGCCTGGCCACCACCAGGCTGGGACGAGGAGCTCTCACCGCCATCGGCGACTTCTTCAGGCACGGCATCCGTAGAGCGCTGCGTGGTGACGACATCGATCCGTTCGCCGAAATCGGCGTCGAAATCACCAGCGACATCCTTGAGGGCCCGGAGCTCGTCTTCCATCCGCTGTTCGTCCCGGCGCGATTTCCAGAAGTACGCCTCGTCGCGGGTGTTTTCGGCCATCAGGACGACAACACGCCCCTCTGTTTGCCGGCCGGTGCGCCCCTTGCGCTGGATCGACCGGATTGCAGTCGGCACCGGCTCGTAAAAGAGCACGAGGTCCACGTCGGGGACGTCCAGCCCCTCTTCGGCGACAGACGTCGAGACGAGCACGTCGTACTCGCCGGCGCGAAATCTCTCGAGCGTGTCCTGCTGTTCGGCCTGGCTCATGCCGTCACTGGCGCCGGCGTCGCTCTGGCCGACGAAGCGGGCTGTCTCGAAGTGCTGACCGAGGAAGTCTGTCAGCAGCTCCGCCGTGTCGCGCGACTCCGTGAAGACGATGACGCGCTCGCCGCCCTCGATACCGAGCGTCTCGGCGATCAGCATGCGGGCCCGGCGGAACTTCGGGTGGATGTCGTCGTACTCGCGCGCGAGGCGTTTGGCCCGGCGAACCGTCGGGTCCGAGACGAGCCGCTGATCGGCCTTCGAGGCGCCGGAGGACCGCGCCGCCTCCTGCTGGCGGTCCAGGTATCGCCGCAGCGACTCGACGCTCTGGGTTTCGGCGTAATTGAGGCCCGTCCGAAGCTTCCGTACTTCGGCGAGCAGGCTCATTCCCTCGTAGCCCGCCGACTGGTCGGCGCCCATCAGCTCCTGGAGCTCCCCCTGCATCCGCTGGATCTCTGACTCCGAGACGCTCGGATCCGTCGTCGTTGCGACGCCGAGCTCCTGCAATCGCTCCATTCGCTCCCTGATGACGTCGTGGAGTGCAGTCCGGATGGCCTCCACGGTCTCCGGCAGTTCGACGTGCTCCCACTCGACTGTCGTCTCGTGGGTGTGGGCGTCCACGTCGGCGTCGTCCTCCGTCATCACGGCAACGCGCTCGATTCCGAGGTTGGCACAGACCTGGCGAATTGCCGCCTCGTCGTCGCCAGGTGACGCACTCATGCCCGTCACGAGAGGGTCCTCGGCGTCCTCGTGGTATCGCTCGGCGATGTAGTTGTACGCGTAGTCACCTGTCGCTCGGTGGCACTCGTCGAACGTCAGGTGGGTGACAGACGAGAGCGAGAGGCGGCTCCCCACGAGGTCGTTCTCGACGACTTGGGGCGTCGCGACCACGATTCGGGCACTCTCCCACAGGTCGGCCCGGTCGGCGGGGCTGACCTCGCCCGTGAAGACGACGATGTCGTCGTCTGGAACCGCGAGTGCGTCCCGGTAGAAGGCGGCATGTTGGGACACCAGTGGCTTCGTCGGCGCAAGCAGCACCGCACGTCCCCCGACATCGGCGAGCCGGCGGGCCGTCACGAGGAGACTCACGGTTGTTTTCCCCAGCCCGGTCGGGAGACAGACGAGCGAGTGGGCCGTGAGCGCGTCCTCGGCCAGCGTGACCTGGTACTCGCGGCGTTCGAGGGCCCCCTCGGTGACCAGCGGCCACGACAGGCCCTCAACGGCGTGGTCACGGGCTGGCATTGCCTCTCGGTACCGCCTCCCGGTGGTTAAGGGTTCCCGTGGCGGGGCGAAAGTCGTCGCTGACGGCACCCTCAGACGGCGAGACCGAGACTCATTGCCAGGGCCGCGACGGGGGCAATCGTCAAGTTGTCGTCGACGACGTAGCCCGCGATCCGTGGCTTGAGGCCATCCGCCACTGTCGCCGCGATACCCCCAACGACGGCGGCGAGCGGCGGCACGAAGGGAATTGCGATGGCTGTCGAGACGACGAACATGAGGCCCAGGGCGGCTGGACGTTTCACCGTTCGAAGCTCGTCCGAGCCAACGAGCCCGCTGATCGGATCGCCGAGCGTCAGCATCAGAATCGCCGGGACGCCGATGGTGGGTCCGAACACCAGCGCAACCGGCGCGCTGGAGATGAAGTACAGGGCGTATCCCGCCGGGTTATTCCGCTCGTAAGACCGCGTCAGGTATTCGTAGATCCGCCAGTCCAGGCCGACCAGCAAGCGGACTCCTTCCAGCCCGACGGCGACAAGCGCCCCGATGGCGAACAGCAGCCCGACGTGCTCCCACGAGGCGATACCGAGGAGGTACAGGGCCGGGAGACCGCTCCCGCTCGCGTGGACGAGCCGCCGGGCGACTTCCGCGTCGGTGAGACGACGGCGAAGCGAGGTCCGTCGGTCGGCGGACTGTCGGTCGCCCATCAGAGGTCGTCGAACGCCCGGTCGCCATCGCGGAGATCACGGAGGATCCCCGGCAGTTCACCGATCGGTACCCGCCGTTGGGCGGTCGAGTCCCGGTCACGGACGGTGACTGAGTCGTCCTCGAGCGAGTCGTAATCGACAGTCACGCAGTACGGCGTCCCGATCTCGTCTTGGCGTCGGTACCGTCGTCCGATGGCGCCAGCGTCGTCGTAGGACACGGCGAGGCCGGCCGCACGGAGGTCGGCCGCCACACCTTCGGCGCGCTCGGACAATCCGTCGCGATCCATCAACGGAAACACCCCGACGGTCGTCGGCGCGACAGCTGCTGGGAGGCGAAGGACGGTCCGGGGCTCCTCGTCGACTTCGTCCCGATCGAGCGCGTGCGCCAGTACAGTGTAGACAAGCCGGTCGACGCCGAAGGATGGCTCTACGACGTGCGGCCGCACGTGTTCGCCGGATTCAGTCACCGTCTCGATGGCGAAGCCCGTCGCCTCGCGTGGCACGTCCACCGCCTCCCCGTTCACGTCCACTGTCACCGTCTCCCCGTCCTGGAAGTCGGTCGGATCGCGCTCGGCGAGGTCTGCCAGCGCCGCTGCGATGTCGCCCGCTCGGTCGCCGAACTTCGGCCCGAGGACGCTCATGTCCGGATCGACCATCGGGCGTTCGACAGTCACCGGTTCGTCGTACTGCTCGAAGACCGCATATCGCTCGCCGGTGTGCTCGCCGTGCCGCCGGAGGTCGTAATCTGCGCGGTAGGAGAAGCCGGCGAGCTCCACCCAGTCTCCGCCGAGCTCGCTCTCGGCGTCCCAGCACTCGCTCGAGTAGTGAGCGAGCTCCCCAGGCAGGTGCTGACGGAAGCGAAACCGGGACATGTCCACACCGATCCGCTCGTACCACCGACGGGAGACACCGAGGTAGTAGGCGATCCAGCTGTCGCCCACGACGCCTGACTCGACGGCCGCGCTGACGGTCATCTCGCGGACCGACCCGTCGGCTGCTTGTTGCTGCTCGGCAGCGTAGAGCGGGATCGTGACGTCGGCGACACGATCGATCGGCGGGTCGTGGCGATCGGGATCGACGAAGTGTTCGAGCTCGGCTTGCGTGAATTCGCGGACCCGGATGATGGATTTCCGGGGACTGATCTCGTTGCGGTAGGCCCGTCCGATCTGGGCGACGGCGAAGGGTAGCTGGTTCCGGGCGTACTCGGCGAGCTGGGGGAAGTCGACGAAGATGCCCTGGGCCGTCTCCGGCCGGAGATAACCCGGCGACGAGCTCCCTGGTCCGATGTTCGTCCCGAACATGAGGTTGAATGCTTCCACGGGCTCGTCGGCCAACGGGGCTCCGCAGGCCGGACAGCCGATGTCGTGCTCTGCGAGCAGCTCCGCGACGGCAGTGGGGGCCATGGATTCGGCCTCCGCGATGTCAGTCGCGTCTTCGACGAGGTGGTCGGCCCGGTGACTCTCGCCACACGCCCCACACTCGACGATCATGTCGTCGAAGCCTTCGAGGTGGCCGGACGCTCGGAAGACAGCCTCCGGCATGACCGTCGGCGAGTCGATTTCCATGTGGCCGGCTTCCGTGACGAACCGATCGCGCCAGGCCGATTCGAGATTCTCCTTCAGCGCGGCCCCGTGTGGACCAAACGTGTAGAACCCGGCCACGCCGCCGTATGGCTCTGCTGTGCCGAAGAAGAAGCCGCGCCGCTTGGCGAGCTCGGCGAGGCGCTCGCCCTCGGTGCTCATTCCTCGACCCTCAGCAGATCCATGTCCGTGACCACGCCGACGAGTTCATCGCCGCTCGTCATCGGCAGTTGCTCGATGTCGTGCTCGATCATCAGCTGGGCCGCGTCCTGGAAACTCCGTTGCGTCGAGACCGTGACGAGGTCCGGCGTCATGAAGTCGGCCACCGGGTCGTCCGGTAGCTCGACGTTCCGGGTCGGCATGTACCGGTTGCCGACGGCCTTGATCCCCTCCCAGGCCCAGTCGTCATCCTGGTTCGCAATCGACTCGCCTGTATCGTCCTCCCCTTCCACGACTGTGGCGACATCGAGGACGTCGACCTCGGTGAGCATCCCGACGTGGTCCCCATCGTCGTCGAGGACGACCGCGTATGGAACTTCGGCGAAGGAAAGCTCGCGCTCGGCAACCGGCAGGGGCGTGCCCACGTAGACACAATTCACCTGGGAGCGTCCCACCTCGCCGACAGCCCTGTCGCCGGCCAGTTCTCCGTTCGCGATCGCTCTCACGACGTCCGTGATCGTCACGATCCCCTCGAGACGTCCGTCGACAACGGGCACGCGCCGGGCGTCTTCTCGGGCCATCATCGCAGCCAGGGCTGGCAGAGCTGTCTCGCTCGCCGTCGTCGGGACCTCCTCGACTAAGAGCGCGAGCTGGTCTTCGTCTGGCTGTTCGATGAGGGCGTCACGACTCACGAGGCCGCGAAACTCCTCACCGTCTTCGGTTTCTTTGACAACCGGCACCGACGAGAAGGCGCGGTCCTGGAGGTACTCGAGGACGTCGTCCCGCGTCCCCGGCAGTTCCGCCAGTACGAGGTCCTCCCGGGGCGTCATGACGTCAGCGACGTTCATTGGCCCGTACTCGTTTGCCCGCCTACAAAGTCCTTACACATCTCCGGGACGAGCGGGTGTCGCCAGGCGAGTGTCGGCTCCGCCCGACGAACATGATACTGAATTATCACTCCGACTGGACAGAACCGGGCGCAAGCCGTCTCGGGGTTTTCGGAGGCTTTATGTAGGGCTGTTACATATTGTCACACATGGGGTCGGACAGTGTGGTGCCCGAAGCCTTCGCAGCGGATGTCGACGTGATGGCTTCCGTCGAGGAAGGGCGTGTCGAGACGCTCGTGATCGCTGACGTCAGCCAAGACGACGCGTATCTGACACTCCCCCTCACCGAGGCCGCGTCGCTCCCGGCCTGGCGGTAGCTGTTTGCTGTCGTTCGCGTCTCGCGGTCGTCAGCCTGGCGTGGGGAGAAAACAAGCGTTATGCGCGGGCCCCGAGTTGGCTCCCGCATGTACGTTCTGGTGACGGATCCCATTGCGGACGCCGGCATCGACCTCTTGCAGCGGGCCGGCCACGAGGTCGAGACCGGCTACGACCTCTCCGGTCCGGCCCTGCTCGAAGCGGTCGCCGACGTCCATGCCTTGATTGTCCGCTCGGGGACCGAGGTGACCGAGGAGGTGTTCGCGGCGGCGCCGGAGCTCCGCATCGTGGGCCGGGCCGGGATCGGTGTCGACAACATCGATGTCGACGCCGCCACGGAACACGGAGTCGTTGTCGCCAACGCCCCGGAAGGCAACGTCCGAGCTGCCGCCGAGCACACCGTGGCGATGACGTTCGCGGCGGCCCGGTCCATCCCCCAGGCTCACATCCGCCTGCGTGGAGGCGACTGGGCCAAGGGCGAGTTTCTCGGGACGGAACTGACGGGCAAGACCCTCGGCGTCGTCGGGTTCGGGCGCGTCGGCCAGGAGGTTGCCAGACGACTTGGACAGCTGGGAATGGAGCTCGTGACCTTCGATCCCTACATCAGCGAGGATCGGGCTGCTCAGTTCGGCGCGGAACTGGTCGACGACCTCCAAGCCTGCCTGGACCGGGCCGACTTCCTCACGATCCACACGCCACTGACGGACGAAACGGCCAACATGATCGGTGACGACGAGTTGGCCCGTCTCGAGGGCGGATACGTGATTAACTGTGCGCGTGGGGGAATTGTCGACGAGGCCGCCCTGGCAGCGGCCGTCGAGAGGGGCACCCTCCGGGGAGCCGCCGTGGACGTCTTCGCCGAGGAGCCAGTGTCCCCAGACAATCCACTGCTGTCGGTCGACGACGTCGTCGTCACGCCCCACCTGGGGGCCTCGACGGAGGCCGCCCAGGAGCACGTGGCTGTCACGACAGCCGAGCAGGTCCTGGCTGCCTTCGAGGACCGCCCGGTCGCAAACGCGCTCAATGCGCCGTCGGTCGACGAGAGCGCGTTCCCGCGCATCCAGCCCTACATCGGCCTGGCGGACACGGCCGGGAAGATCGCCGTGCAGCTGTTCGACGACCGGGTGGAGACGGTCGAGGTCGAATACGCTGGGGACATCGCCGAGGAGGATGTCGACCTCGTGACGGCGAGCGCTCTCAAGGGGGTCTTCGGTCCGCTGGAGTGGCAGGTCAACGCCGTCAACGCCCGTCAGATCGCGGCCGACCGCGGTATCGACGTTCGCGAGCTGAAGACCCGACAATCAGCCGACTTCCAGTCGCTGATCACCGTCAGCGTGAGCAACGACGACAGTGAAGTCAGTGTGTGTGGCACGCAGTTCGCCGGTGGCGAACCCCGCATCGTCCGCATCGACGACTTCCGGGTCGAAGCCATCCCACACGGCCACATGCTGGTCGCGCGCAACCGCGACGAACCGGGCGTGATCGGCTTCATCGGCACGGTGCTGGGGGAGGCCGCCATCAACATCGCCGGGATGTTCAACGGCCGCGAGGTGATCGGCGGCGAGGCGCTCTCGGTCTACAACCTCGATGAACCCATCGGTGACGACATTCTCGAGCGGCTGAACGCGGACGACCGTATCCTCGAGACGAAGTACATCTCGCTGGACAACGGGGACTAGGCGATCGTCAATCGCGAGCCCCAGCCGCGGATCAACAAGGCTCGATGAGACTTCCTCGCGCACCCGCTGTGTCGCCCGGACCGGGCCATGCCGTCTCTCACTCGCTGGCCAGGTGGTCCAGAACGCCCTCGACCGTGCCGGGGACCGGCTCCGGCTCCGACCCGGCTTCGACCGCCGCGTCGGGATCTTTGAGCAGGTGCCCAGTCGTCAGGCAGACGACCAGTTCGTCGTCGTCGACGTCGCCTCGCTCGCGGAGTTTGCGGAGGCCGGCGACTGACGCCGCAGACGCTGGCTCGCAGCCGACCCCCTCCGCCGCGAGGTCGCGCTGGGCGGCCGTGATTGCCTCGTCCGAGACCGCGACGGCCGTGCCGCCCGTCTCGCGAATCCCTGGCAGTGCCTTCGGCGCATTGACCGGGTTGCCGATCCGGATGGCAGTGGCTTTCGTCTCGACGTCGTCCCAGCGCTCGATCGCGTCCCATCCGTGCTCGATCGCCTCGACGACCGGCGCCGCCCCCGCCGCCTGGACGCCGGTGAGCTTCGGGACGGCCTCGGGAGCGATGGCCCCGGCCGCAACCAGCTCCCGGAAACACTTCGCGAGGGCGGCGGTGTTCCCGGCATTGCCGACCGGCAGGACGATCCGGTCCGGGATGGCGCCTTCCTCCCGGCGGCACTGTTCGAGGATCTCCAGGCCGATCGTCTTCTGGCCCTCGAGCCGGAACGGATTCAGCGAATTGAGCAAGTACGCCTCGCCGCGGTCTGCGAGTTCCGACACGATGTCGAGGCAGACGTCGAAATTGCTGTCGACCTCGAGGATTCTGGCCCCGTGGAGACTTGCCTGGGCGACTTTCCCCGCTGCGACCTTCCCGGCGGGGAGGAGCACGAGTGTCTCCATGCCCGCTCTGGCACCGTATGCGGCGAGCGAGGCGCTGGTATTGCCCGTCGACGCGCATGCCAGTCGATCGACGCCGATCGTTCGGGCGACCTGCACGCCCACGGTCATCCCACGGTCCTTGAAACTCCCAGTCGGGTTCAGCCCCTCGTGCTTGACGCGGAGCCGGGCCACGCCGACGGACGACTCCAACCGCGGCACCTCGTGCAGTGGCGTGTCGCCTTCCGGCAGACTCACCCCCGACTCGACCGGAAGGGCCGACGCGTAGCGCCACACGCCGCGCCCACGTCCCTCGAAATCGCTCCACGTCGGCAGGGACGCGTACCGAACCTCGAGGAGTCCGCCACACACATCGCACGTGTAACGGATGTCATCGAAGGGCGCGAATACCTCGTCGCAGTCGATACAGGCGAGCCAGGTCCCGTCGCTGGCGACAGCCGGTGCCGTCCGCTCTGCGCCGAGGTCTGCCATTGCCCCGCCGGAGGTCCTGCGCAGGCAAAAGTGGTGAGGGTTGCGCGTCTTCAGAGGGCGAGGGTGAGCCCGTCGCCCATCCGCTCGAAGTCCTCGTCGGTTCCGAATGGTGCCGATCGCTCCCGCATCCGCTCGCGCCACCACGCGCTTCGGTCCCCGGAGACCGGATGGACCGCACACTCGTCGATTTCGACGGGGCGGAGCCGAAGCCGATCGAGAGACCCGTCCGGGGTGACCGAGACTTCGAACAGGAAGCTCCGGTCGTTGCGGAGTTCGCGGTCGACTGCGTAGTCGTCGACGAAGTCGCCACAGTCATAGCAGATAAGCGCGCCGTCGCGGTGCTCGATGCCTTGGAAGACGTGGGCGCTGTGACCGTGGATCAGGTCCACACCTTCGTCGACGAGCCACCGGCCGAATTCGCGGTACCGCTCGGCCGGGTACGCTTCCATGTTCGGGCCCCAGTGCAGGGAGGCGACGAGGAGGTCGGGGGATTCGGTACGGAGCTCGTCGAGGACCGTCCGGACGAGTTCCTGCTCGGCAGCGTCCAAGGTCATGTCGAGACGAGCGACACCCGGGCGGTCCGGTCCGGCGGCGTATTCGGGCGTATTGTCGGTGAACGCACACAGGCCGACCCGGAGTCCGCCGATGTCGACGGTCGTCGGCTGCTGGGCGGCCCGCTCGTCTGCGCCGGCGCCAGCGTGGGCGATGCCGGCATCGTCGAGGTGTGAGACCGTATCGAGGAGGGCGACGTCCTCGAAGTCCAGCAGGTGGTTGTTGGCGAGGGAGACCCAATCGATCATCGCCGCGCGGAGCGCAGGGATGGCCCACTCCGGATCCGCCCGGAAGTGAAAAGGCCGGGTGGTTCGTGTCCACTTGTCGCCACGGGTCGATAGACAACACTCGAGATTGGCAAAGAGCCCGTCGAGACGCCGAAGCCGGGGCAGCGCACTCCCCCAGACAGCGCCGGGCTGATCGCCCTGCCGGACGCGGTCGACGTTCCGGCCTAGCATCACGTCGCCGGTGAACCCGAGTGTGGGGCTCATGGGAAGCGTGTGGGCTGCCGGCTACAAGTCGTCCTCGCCGAACTCGTCGATCCGGCCGTGGACGTACGCGGCCCACGCGTCGAGGGACTCGTGCATGAGTTCGCGCGCCTCTTCGAGGGGCGTGGCAGTGTACTGGTAGACGTGGCCACCCCCGTCGAGGAGTCGCCGCTCGCGGTCGGCGAGTTCCTTCTCGCGAAGCGTCGACAGCGATCGGTTGACGGTACTGCGGTCACGATCGAGGACGGCCGCCAGTTCCTCGACGGTACTCTCGTGTCGCTCCAGCAGGGCCAGGTACGTCTTGACCTCGTGTCGCTGGACGTTGAAGACGCAGGTCATCACCTCCTCGATCCCCGGCTCCCCGTCGAGGATCAACTCCCGGAACCGCTCCGGCGAAACCTCGACCTCCGGCATGGACACTCATACTGGTCGGACTTGCTTAAACGGAGGCGTTACCGGTGCCTCACCCGTTCCGGACGTATCCGTTCGAGCGGCGGCACTCGCGCATTGCCGTGGCGGTTTCGTGTTTGTGCAAGCGCATGTGGGGATAGAATCTGCCCTCCCTCAGCGAGAACGTCCTCGTGACGCCCACCGGCGCAATGGACTGCCCACTGCTCACTTACCGCCGCTCGTAGAGCCAGACCAGGAGCCCTTTCTGGGCGTGCAGCCGGTTCTCGGCCTGGTCCCACACCACGGCCCGCTCGCTCTCGAGCACCTCGTCGGTGATCTCCTCGCCGCGGTGGGCGGGGAGGCAGTGCATCACCGTCCGGTCACCGACGCGCTCCGTGGTGAGCTGAAATCCCTCGAAGGCAGCCAGCTTCTCCTCTCGCTCGGCTTCCTGGCCCATGCTCACCCAGACGTCCGTGTAGACGATGTCCGCCCCGTCCATCGCGGTGGCGGGATCGTGGGTGACAGCCGGCGCCGACCCCACCGCCGCGGCCCGATCGAGGACCGTGTCGTCGATCTCGTATCCCGGCGGCGTGGCGACCGTCAGATCCAGGCCGACCATCGCTGCCCCGATGACGAACGACTGGGCGACGTTGTTTCCGTCGCCGACCCACGCGACGCTGGCGTCGAACCCGAACCGTTCGCGGATCGTCAGCAGATCCGCCAGCGTCTGGCAGGGGTGTGCGTCGTCGGTCAGGCCGTTGATCACGGGGACTGTGGCGTACTCGGCGAGTTCGCTGACGTCGTCGTGGTCGAACATCCGCGCCATGATCACGTCGACGTACCGCGAGACGGCCCGGGCGGTATCCTTGATGGGTTCGCCGTGGCCGAGTTGGATGTCTTTCGGTCCGAGAAAGATGGCGTGACCGCCGAGTTGCGTCATCCCGGTCTCGAAGGAGATGCGGGTCCGCGTCGACGGTTTCTCGAAGATCATCGCCAGGGTCGCTCCCGCGAGCGGCGCGTCGGGGGCCGCGGGCCCGGCCCCTTCCTTGAGTGCGGCGGCACGGTCGAGGACGGTGCTCAGTTCCTCGGGGGTGAGATCGTCCACGTCGAGATAGTCACGCATGGTTATCCCTCCAACAGCCGTTCGGTGACGCGCTCGAGGACCCGCACGGCTGCGTCGTACTCGTCCAGCGGGAGGTGCTCGTTCGGTGCGTGATCGAGGTCGGAGTCGCCGGGCCCGTAGCTCACCATGGGGCAGTCCCAGTGCTCGGCAAAGACGTTCATGTCGCTCGTCCCGGTCTTGCGCAGGAGGCGTGGCTCGCCACCCTCGCGCCGGATGCCGGCACGGAAGGCCCGCGCGACAGGCGTCCGTGGACTCATCATGACTGGCTCGACCCGGTCGTGCCAATGCACGCTCCCGTTCTCGAGGTGGCCGTCCGCAATCTCACGGATCTCGTCAGTGGTATGCTCGGGCGGGATCCGCAGCTGGACGTCCATCGTGGCCTCGACCGAGAGCCCGTCTGTGGAGATGCCCCCGTCGACGCTCACGGGCTTGCACGTCACCCGCTCGAAGACGGGCACCCACTCGTCCCGGTCGAACTCCCGTTCGACCCGGTCCCACCAGTCGAGCGCGTCCTGGATGGCGTTGTTGTCGGGGCGCGATGCGTGACCGGATTCGGACGTCGCGACGTACGTCCCGGCGAGCAGGCCACGGTACCCGAGTGTGATGCCCTCCCAGCCGGAGGGCTCGCCGTTGATCAGCGCGTCGGGAGCGCCCTCGCGTTCGTCGATGACGTGCCGGCTGCCCCGGGAGTCGACCTCCTCGCCCGTGACCCCGATGAAGCTGGCACCCGTCCGGACGGCGGCGACGGCCATGGCCGCCAGACAGCCCTTCGCGTCGACGCTGCCGCGGCCACGGAGCACCTCGGTCTGCGCGGCGGTTCCGGCGGGAACCCGCCCTCCGTACCGGACGTCGTCGGGCGACACGCGCTCGATCTGGACGGGGATGTCTCCCTCGACAGTGTCGACGTGCGAGGTCAGCAAGGCGCCGTCGTCCGCGGGCGCGCGGACGTTCCCGGCGTCGTCGATCCAGACCTCGCGGCCGCGCTCCCGGAAGTACCCGGCGAGCTGCTCAGCACAGGCCCGCTCCTCGCCCGTCACCGATGGGATCCGCACGAGTTTCACGAGGAGCTCACGCGGTTCGTCGAAGTCACTGACGTCGCCGACTCCGTCGCCTTCGAGCCCGCTCATCCGACCACCTCGGCGAGCGCCTCGACGACCCGGTCTGCGTGGGACTCGTGGACGGTCAGTGGCGGGAGGAGGCGGAGCACCGTCCGACCCGCCGGGAGGGCGAGCACGCCGTGTTCGAGTGCGAGATCGCGAAGCAGGCGATTTGCGCCCCGCTTGACCTCGACGCCGATCAGCAGCCCCGCACCGCGGACGTCGCGAACGTCGTCGCCGAGCGTTCCCGCCAGTTCCGACCGGAGGTACGACCCAACGGACGCGGCGTTCGCGGCGAGGTCCTCGTCGCGGATCGTCTCGACGGTGGCGTCCGCCGCGGCGGCGATGACCGGGCCACCGCTGAACGTCGAGGCGTGCGACCCGTAGTCTTCGGCGATCCACTCCCGGCAGAGCGTCGCGCCGATCGGCAGGCCGTTGCCGAGCCCCTTCGCACTCGTCAGCATGTCCGGGACGACGCCGGCCGCCTGTGCGGCCCACAGGGTGCCCGTCCGGCCGAGTCCGGTCTGGACTTCGTCGAAGACCAGCGCGGCGCCGGTTTCGGCGGTGACTTCACGCGCGGCGCGCAGGTACTCGGCCGATGCGGGGTTGATCCCTCCCTCGCCCTGGATCGGCTCGATGATGAGCGCGGCCGTCTCGTCGTCCACCGCCCCCTGGAGTGCGTCGACATCGTCGTACGGGACGAATTCGACGTCGCCGATCAGGGGTTCGTAGGGCGCCTTGTACTCGTCTTTCCACGTGGTGGCGAGTGCGCCCATCGTGCGGCCGTGAAAGCCCTGCATCGCGGCGACGAGCGTCGAGCGGCCGGTGGCTGCCCGTGCGAACTTCAACGCAGCCTCGTTGGCCTCCGTCCCGGAGTTGCACAGCCAGACGTTGTCGAGCTCGCCGGGCGCCGCGTCGGCGAGCTGTTCGTACAGGGCAGTGCGGCTTGCCACCGGATAGGACGCCTGGACGTACGTGAGCCGCTCGAGCTGCTCGCGAACCGCGGATGTAACGGCGTCGTGGCCGTGGCCTAGCGGGACGCAGGCGTAGCTCGCGCCGAAGTCGAGGAACTCCGTGCCGTCGGCGTCATGGAGATACGGGCCGTCACCCTCGACGATCTCGATGGGCTTCTCGTTGAACACGAACCCGCTCATCCGTCCCCCTCCGCGACGGCGCCGGGGTAGATGTGGGTCCCGTCGCCCTCCATGGCCGTGTAGATGGGCGTCTCGATGTTCGCGTCGGCGATGATCACCTCGGGAGCGCCTCCCTCGAGCGCCTCCCGGGCAGCCATGAGTTTCCGCCCCATGCCGCCGGCTGCCGCCGCTTCGAGTGCCGCCCACTCGTCGGGGGTGTCAGCCTCGCGGACGAGCGAGTCGCGGTCGTCGGGGTCCGTCAGGATGCCCGGCACGTCGGTCAGGTACACGAGCGTGGCGTCCAGCGCTCCGGCGATGGCGGCGGCCGTCCGGTCGGCGTCGGTGTTGACTGGCGTCACCGTCCCGTCGTCCTCTGCCCCGGCCATGGGTGGACTCACCACCGGCGTGTACCCGGAATCGAGTAGCGTCGACAGGAGCTCGTCGTTCACGGCCCGGAGGCTGCCGGAATGGTCGCCCCGGCGGATCTTCTTTGTGCCGTCTTCGACCACACGGATGGCGGACTTTCGTGGTCCGGACAGCAGCTGGCCGTCGACACCCGACAGACCCACCGCATCCACACCTTCGCTCTGGAAGGCCGCGACGAGCTCCGTATTCAGGACGCCCGGCAGGACCATCTCGAAGACCTCCATGGTCTGTTCGTCGGTGAAGCGGCCCACGACACCGCTCGGCGTCTCGACGTATTCTGGCTCGAGACCGAGCCGTTCGAGCGTCTCGTCGACTGTCGTCGAGCCGCCGTGTGCGACGACGACGTCGTGGGGCCCGGCGCCGCTGTCGGGTTCGGGCGCCTGGCCGGACTCTCCGGCGACAAGCGACGCGACGTCGGCGATGGCTCCCCCGGGATCGACGGCGCGGGCCCCGCCGATCTTGACCACGATCGTCATGGTGCTCCCACGGGGTGGAGCCCCTGGAACTCGAGCCCCGTCGTCTCGTCGATCCCGAGTGCGATGTTCGCGGCGTGGACGGCCTGGCCGGCAGATCCCTTCATCATGTTGTCGATCGCCGCCATGCAGACGACCCGGCCGTTGGCCGGGTCGACCGCGAACCCGACCTCGGCGCGGTTCGTCCCGGCGACCGCCTTCGGCTCGGGATAGCGATACACGCCGCCGCCCCCCGCGACGAGTTCCACGAAGGGCTCGTCTCCGTAGGATTCGCGGTAGGTCTCCCACAGGTCCCGCTTCGAGACTGGCTCGGTCGGGAAGACGTGACAGGTCGCACTCGCGCCGCGGATCATGTCGACGGCGTGGACCGTGAAGGCGACGTCGAGGCCGAGGCACTGTTCGATCTCGGCCTCGTGCCGGTGGCCGGTCGGCGCGTACGGGCGGACGACGCCCGAGCGCTCCACGTGTGAGGCCGCGTCGCCACCGCCAGCGCCCCCCTCACTTGACCCGACCTTCACGTCGACGACGACGCGCTCGTCGCCGTCCAGAATGTCCCCTTCGAACAGCGGGAGGAGGCCGAGGATCGTCGCGGTCGCGTTGCACCCCCCGGCGGCAATCAGGTCCGCACCGGGTAACGCCGACCGGTTGATCTCCGGGAGGGCGTAGACCGACTCCGCGAGCAGGTCCGGGCGGTCGTGGCCGTCGTAGTACTCGTCGTACTGGTCCGCACTCTCGAGGCGGAAGTCAGCCGACAGATCGACGACCGTGTTGGCGGCCGCCCGAAAGTCGTCGATGCGCGTCATCGAGACGCCGTGGGGGGTTGCCGCGAAGAGCGCATCGACCGACTCCAGCGATTCGGGATCACTGAACCGCAGCTCGAGATGCCGGAGGTTCGGATGGACGTATCCGACGGTCTTGTTCGTCTGCGAGCGGCTCGTGGCCTGAACGATCTCGAATTCCGGATGTCCGTCCAGCAGGCGGAGGAGTTCCCCCCCGGTGAAGCCGCTTCCGCCGACGACGCTGGCCGTGTACGTCATGTCCGGACCTCGTGGGCGGCGGCGACCCGCTCCTCGAGCCAGTCGACGACCCGCGCGGGGACGTCGACGTCGGTGACCCCGTTCAGTGCCTTGAATTCGACCGTGTGGTTGATCTCGTGGACCGTGTAGCCGTCGACCTCGCCGGTGTCGGGATCGACCCCCGTCTCCATGAGATCGACGCCGAGTAAGCCGCCGCCGACGGCCGCGGACGCGCGTTCGACGAGCTCGCTGACACGGTCGTCGACCGAAAACGCCGCCGTCTCGGCCCCTTTCGCGGCGTTCGTCAGCCAGTGATCGGCGGAGCGAGTCATCGCGGCGACGGGGTCGCCGTCCGTTGCGAGCACGCGGACGTCCCGGCCAGGTTTCTCGACGAACTCCTGGACGTAGAACACCTTGTGTTCGTAGTGTCCCAGCATCTCCTTGTGTTCGAGGATCGCTTCCGCGGCGTCCCGCGAGTCGATTTTGGCCATGAGGCGGCCCCACGAACCGACGACTGGCTTGATCACGCAGGGGTAGCCGTACCGTTCGATGGCCTCGAGGGCACTCTCGCGGGTGAACGCGACGGTGGTGTCTGGTGTCGGGACTCCGGCCTGCGTGAGGGCGAGACTCGTCCGGACTTTGTCGGCACAGACCGCCGCCGTCTCCGGGCCGTTGATCACGGGCAAGCCGTACGCCTCGACGAACCGCGTGGCGTACTGGCTCCGGCTCGACGCCAGACACCGATCGAGGACGACGTCGACGTCCGCAAAGTCCGGTGGCGCTGACGTGAATCCGAACTGCTGGGCGCGGATGTCGATCTTCGTGACCGTGTGATCCCGGGCGCGGAGCTCCTCCAGCAGGAGCTTTTCGTCCTGACGGATGCGCGAGTAGAGGACGCCGACGTTCATCTGACGGGCCTGCCCGGGAGACACCTCACTCACCCCAGTCTTCCTCGAGGTCGGGGGCGGCGTCGAGCTCGATCGGATCCGTCCCGATCACTTCGAGTTCTGCCCCACAGGTCGCACAGTCGACGATCTCCCCGATTTCGAGCCCGTCGTGGAGGGCCACCTCGGCTCCGCACTCGATACAGTCTGTCATTGTAGCTCCCCCTCGCGCTGGGATCTACTTAAAGGCTTCGAACCTATCAGAATATATTTGCATCCAAAATCCGCACCTAACGGTACAAGACTGGTGTTTCGTGCCCGAACCGCGGTTCCTATATCAGGATATTGGTATTCGATCCCCGAGTGGGGATCGCGGCGGGACGGGTGGCGTGTCCACGGGCGACTCAGCCATAGCTCGCCACCTCCGACTGACGCTGGTCTGTTGCCGTCTCGATGGTCTCACGCCGGGTCGCGATGGCGTCGGTGTCGTCGTCGACGCTCGCTTTGGCGGCCTCGAGGTGGTCGCTCACCACGTCGGGGGCCGGTCCGCCGCGTGAATCCCGCATCGCGACGCTCTCACCGACGTCCAGGGCGGCCGCGAGATGGTCCGGATCGACGTGATTCGCGAGTGGGTCGCCCATCACAGCCGCTGCGGCGTCCTCGAGCATCTCGCGATCCGGCGCGTCCTCGCCGCGATCGGCGGCGATCTCCGCCGCCCGGGCGACCACGTCGTGGGCCGTCCGGAACGGGACGCCGGCCATCGCCAGCCGGTCGGCCACGCCGGTGGCCGTCGAGAACCCCTCGCCGGCCGCCCCAGCGAGTGCGTCCTCGTTCCATTCAGCCGTCGTGACGGCCCCAGTTGCCACGTCGACGGCCGGACCGACGGCGTCGATGGCGTCCCAGAAGCCGACCGTGGCGCGCTGGAGGTCGCGGTTGTACGCCCGCGGCAGGCCCTTGAGGGTCCCGACCAGGCGCGCGAAAGCCCCGCTGGCGTCGCCCACGCGGGCCCGGGCCAGCTCCAGCGTGTCCGGGTTCTTCTTCTGGGGCATGATCGACGACGTCGACGCGTAGTCGTCGTCGAGCTCGCAGAAGCCGCGGTTGGCGAACAGGATCGCGTCCTCAGCGAGACTGGACACCGCGAGTGCTGTCGTGGTCAGTCCCGCAGCCGTCTCGACGAGAAAGTCCCGCGCCGAGACGGCGTCCGCCGCGTTCTCGACGACGTCGGCAAACCCGAGGAGTTCCGCCGTCCGCTCGCGGTCGATGTCGAACGGCGTCCCGGCGAAGGCCGCCGCTCCCAGTGGGGACTGGTCGACGCGGTCGTAGGCATCGAGGAGCCGCTTCGTCTCCCGCCCGAGGGCCCCTTCGTAGGAGGCCGCCCAGTGGGCGAGGGTCGTGGGCTGGGCCGGCTGGAGGTGCGTGTAGCCGGGCATGACGGTCTGGGTGTGGTCATCGGCGAACGCGAGCAGGTGCGTCCGAGCGGCCACAAGCGTCTCCAGCAGGTCGAGGACATCGTCGCGGAGCCGGTAGCGGATACAGGCAGCGACCTCGTCGTTACGCGACCGCGCGGTGTGCATCCGGCCACCCGCCTTCCCGATGCGCTCGATCACGCCGGCTTCGATCGCCTCGTGAACGTCTTCACCGTCGGGCAGGGCGTCGAATCCGGCTGCGTCGATCTCGGCGAGGGCCCCCAGAATGTCGCCGGCGTCGTCGTCGCCGACGATCCCCTGTTCGGCCAGCATGACCACGTGGGCG
Source organism: uncultured Halobacteriales archaeon (assembly GCA_964383875.1). Lineage (GTDB taxonomy): Archaea > Halobacteriota > Halobacteria > Halobacteriales > Haloarculaceae > CAYLJD01. Next base: position 12,492 of record CAYLJD010000004.1, on the reverse strand, counting down.
CGGTCGACGGCGAGATCGGCCGCGAAGATCCGCTCGTCAGCCGCGAGCGACGAGAGGAACGCCCGGGCAGGGCCGCCGCTGAAGCGGTCGCCGCGGACCACCGTGCCATCATTGTCGGAACGCTGCTCGTCGGTCATGTGCTCACTCCTCGTCGTCGTTCGTCGCCGCGTCGATGGCCGCGTTGGCCAGCCGCGACTGGAAGCCGTGATATTTCGCCACGCCGGTAGCGTCCTGCTGGGTGATGCCGCCGGTGACGTCCTCCTCGTCGAAGGACGCGGCGCTCTCGCTGTAGACGGCGTACGCGCTCTCGCGGGCGACCGGCCGGCAGTGGCCTCCCTCGAGTTTGACCGTCACCGACCCGGTCGTCCGGGCGTTCGTGCTGTCGATGAACCCCTCGAGCGCCTCGACGAGCGGGGCGTCGACGAGTCCCTGATACCCCTTCAGCGCCCACTGCTGGTCGACCTGCATCTTGAACTGGCGTTCCTCCTGGGTGAGGACCAGCTGCTCGAGGGCCTCGTGGGCGGTCAACAGCACGGTCGCCGCGGGGTGTTCGTAGTTTTCGCGCACCTTTAGTCCGAGCATCCGGTCTTCCATCATGTCCGTCCGCCCGACGCCGTGGGCGCCGGCCCGCTCGTTGAGTCGCTCGATCAACGCGACCGGTGGCAGCTGCTCACCATCGAGAGCGACCGGTTCGCCACCGTCGAAGGTGATCTCGACGAGTTCGGGCTCCTGTCCCGACGGATCGCTCGTCCACTCGTAGATGTCGTCGTCGGGAATCGTGCCCGGGTCTTCGAGCTCAGAGCCTTCGATCGACCGGCTCCAGAGGTTCGCGTCGATGCTGTAGCGTCCCTCGGCGCCGCCCTCGACTGGGAGTCCGCGTTCGGCCGCGTACTCCTGTTCCCACTCGCGCGTGAGGCCGAGTTCACGGACGGGCGCGACGACCTCGAGGGGCGAGTTCCGCCAGACCGCCTCGAAGCGCAGTTGGTCGTTGCCTTTCCCGGTACACCCGTGGGCGAGTGCGGTACAGTTCGTCTCGAGCGCCACGTCGAGGATGGCCGCCGCGATGACCGGCCGGGCCAGCGCCGTCCCGAGGGGGTAGCCCTGGTACGTGGCGTTGGCCTTGACCGAGCGGAGGCACAGCGCCGCGAATTCGTCACGGGCGTCGACGACGTGATGCTCGACGTCGAGTGCCGCGGCCGTCTCCTCGGCCTCGTCGAACTCGGCTGCCGGCTGGCCGACGTCGACCGTGACGCCGATGACCTCGTCGTAGCCGTACTCCTCGACGAGCAGCGGCACGCAGACCGTCGTGTCGAGCCCGCCGGAGAAGGCGAGCGCGACTGTTCCTTGTGTCATTGGTTGCGGTGTCGGGTTGATGCGTGTCCGCCCCGGAACCCGACGGTGGGCGGTATCTGGCTCACTGGCGACGAGTGAAGGGATAAAGTCGGGCCTACCGGCCCGGTCGTCGTGGTCGGAGAAGGGCGGCGGACCCGCAGCTCGTCCCGGGGCGAATCCCCGTCGCAGCGGTCCGCATCATCGTAGTGCCACGTAGCTCGGCAGCCCTACTAATATCTTGCGAGAAGCACCGAACCCGGCTAGGACCGTTCAACGTCTCCCGTCCCCGGATCGGGTGAGTGTCGGCGTCCCGGCCACACCGACGCAACCCACACTTCAACTGGTTGTCACGAGGTGAGTCTGGCCGACCAGTCCGGCGTTTACGACGACGGCTGTTCGGACGTCACGGACTGCCTACCGACCGCGGACGATCCCGGCTCCATCGGGCCGCCGTTCCGTTTCGGTTGCGGTGGTGGTCGAGGGTTCCTCTGGGTCGTCGGCTTCGCGCTCGGCCCCGGCCTCCTCGGGTGGCTCCCCGCCGCGGTCAGTGTTAGGTCGATCGCTGGTTACGTTCCCTGCTCGCTCGTCACGCGTTGGCGGACCGTCGCCGTCACCGGGCACGCCAGCGGTTGGCCCGATACCGCCCGGCGCCTGTCCGACCCCAGGGCCGGCGATGCTCCGGGCAATGGCTGCGACGTCCGGCCCGCCGAGGTCGCTGGCCCGTTGTGACAGCGACTGGATCGCACTCGCGTTGATCCCTCGCTCCGCCAAGACATCCGCCGGCAGGCCCTGCGAGGCATTCGCGCTCTGGTTCACCAGCTGTTTGGCTCCTGCCATCTCAGCGGCGACCTGGGCGACCTGCGCCCCGTAGGCCCCGTCGCCTAGTGAGCCGTTTTCGCGAGCGCGTTCCAGCCTCGCCTTGCGCTCTTCGAGTTCATTGATCCGCTCTTCGATCGACGCCAGTCGGTCGGCGACCACGCCGGCCCGGGCATTCTCGCTCGTAGCCTGGGCCACTTGGATGCCGAATGCTCGCGACTCGACTTCGTTCTGAATCTCTGCCCCCTGCACCCCGAGGATACCGCTCAGTCGCTCGCCGGGCGCGGCCTCGGCATCCGATCCATTGCCGACTGTCTCGTTCCCATCCACCTGCGCGACGACGCCCTCGCCGGCGGCAAGCCCGCCAAACGGGACAAGGGCCAGGACGGCCAGCACAACCGCGACCGTCGCCAGCAATGGGACTCGTCTCATCGTACGCCGTACTTGGCCAGGGATCTCCATATAAAGACACGACGTTGAGTCCGAATTACGCTCGTTTGACCGGGATTTATCCCGATTTCCACCGACAGATGGTGACGCGATCGCCGGTGATCCGCACAGCCGGCGACGGATGAACGAGCAAACGGCGTTCGGGCGGCTACTCGTCATCGTCTGGTTCGATGGAGACGTCAGGCAGCGTCAGGACGTTTTCTCGCCCGAGCCGGAACACCTCGATCTCCTCACGGTCGCGGAGTTCGCCGACGACCTGACTGGTCTTGGCGTCGGTCCAGTCGAGGGCTCCGGCCACCGCTTGCTGCTTCATCCGCCCACCCCGGTCTTCGAGAAGCTGGAGCACGCGCTCTTCGTTGCTCAGGAGCTCCGGGGGCGGACTGGCCGCGTCGTCGCCGTCCGGATCCGCTCGCTCGCCGGCATCCGGGACGCTGTCGCCTTGCCTGAGGGCGAACCAGACGGCCACGCCCGTACCCAGCAGGATGGCGACGACGGCGATGGGGACCAACGGGAATCCGCCGCCGGCTGGCGTCTCTGGGCGGTCCGTCGGCGTCATACCCGGTGTCGGCGCGGGCTCGATCTCGACACGAGGCTGTCCGTCCCCGAAGTTGTGCCGGCCATGCCAGGTGACGGACGTGTTGTCGACGGCTGTCGCGGACGGCTCGACGGCAATCCGCTGGTACCGATCCGGCCAGGCGATCGTCAACGACGTTCGCTCGTCGAGAAAGAACCGATCGATGGCGTCGCCGATGCGGATTCGCTCGTCGTCCACCGCGGCGAACCCGCTCCACTGGAGGCGGTAAACGACCACCCCGTAGGTCGCCTGTGGGAGCGCCTCCTGCCGGGCCGTGACCGAAACGTTGGTGATCGACATCTCCCGCCCGGTCGCGTTTTCCGCACTCCACATCGTTCGCCGCATGCGCGTCGCGAATCGCTCGGTGTACGGGGCCGGATCGGCCTCGATGTCGGCCCGGAGCGACTCGAAGGCCTCCGTGGTGTTCGCGTCGTCGAGTTCCACGCGGTAGGCGACGCGCCAGGCGGCCGAGCCGTCGGCCGCGACCGACACACGGAGCGAGATGGTATCCGACTCGATGTCCGTCTGGGGGATCGGCCCTGTCGCGGCTCCAGCGACCGCACTGCCGGCGAAAAGACTGATAATGACACCAGCCGCGAGGATGGAGGCGGTCCCGGGCACTCGCCGGCGGCTGGAGCCCATTCTCGCGGAGTTGTCCCCTCACGAGTAAATGGCTTGTTGCCGCGGGGGAGCCAGAAAGAATTTGATTACACCCCGCTGACTCGTGTGCATGCGCGGGAAACTGGACGTCGAGGATCTCCTGCGGATCGTGCTGGTTCTCGTGGCCATCTGGCTGGTACTGAGCATCGTCAGCAAGCTCGTCGACGCCTTCGCGGCGATTCTCGCGCCGGCATCCGATTTTATCGGCCTGATCGTCCTCCTGTTGATCGTGCTCTGGCTGCTGGACCGGCTCTGACCGACGCGCTTTTTCGCGCTGTCGCCGTCTTCCAGTCGTGTACAGTCTGAACGTCTCGGTCCCCCCGGGTGTGGCACAGCTCGCGGGGAGTCTTGCCCGCGACCTCCCGGCGGCCCGCAGCCGCGTGCGCGGTGAACACACGCTCGTCTGCAAGCGGCTCGGCACCGGCGACGACCAGTCTGTCGATATGTTGCTCGCCCGAGCACGCGCAGCCGTGACTGACACCCCACCGTTCGACGTGAACGTAACCGGTGTCGGATATTTCGAATCGCCGACGACGGGGACCGGGCCGGTCGTGTATCTCGCCGTCGAAAGCCCGGCACTCGAGGCCCTTCACCACCGGCTCTGTGAGGTGTTCGATCCGGTCCCACATCTCGAAGGGGACGCGTACGTCCCCCACGTGACGATCGCCCGCGGCGGAACCCTCGAGGCAGCCCGCCGCCTGACTGATCGCGACGTTGATCCGGTCTCGTTCACGGTGACATCGCTGGTCGTCTGGGACGCCGAGCGCGCCCTCGAGACCACCCGTCTCACGCTGTCGGGGTGACGACCACTTTCGTCGCGGCCACTGGCAATTCTTTTGATGGGGCCACTCGTGGGGATGGGACATGGACGTCCAGGAGGTCGACCCGGGCCGCGAGTTCGTGGCTCGGCTGACACACGGACGCGACTGGCGCGGGCAGATCGAGGACTTCGCCGCCGCCGAGGGCATCGACGCCGCCTTCTTTCTCGGATTGGGTGCTGTCCAGGACGCGCGGGTGTTCTTCTACGACCAGGACACGACCGAGTACGAGGCGATCGAATTCGACGAACCCTTCGAGGTCGTCCCGGCCGTCGGTAACGTCTCCTGGCTGGACGGCGAGCGGTTCGCCCACACGCACGTCGCCCTGTCGCGGGCGGATGGAACGGCCGTCGCGGGCCATCTCGACGCGGCGACGACCTTCGCGGGCGAGCTCTGGATCCGCGAGTTCGACGCCCACCTCGAGCGCGAACACGATCCGGTGACAGACCTGGATCTCTGGGGCCTCTGAATCATGCGGAGCGTGAGAGCGTGAGGGAGGCGGATGCGCGGTACTTCGAGCGAATCGAGGCCGACCTCGACGCGGCGGTCGCCGTCGCCGAACGGGCCCGCGAACGCGGCGGCGACCCGACCACGGACGTCGAGATCCCGGTGGCCACCGACATGGCCGATCGTGTCGAGAAAGTCCTCGGCATCGAGGGCGTGGCCGACCGCGTTCGGGACCTCGAGGACGAGTACACCCGCGAGGAGGCGGCCCTCGCCCTGGTGGAAGACTTCGTCGACGGGACGGTCGGTGACTTCGACACGCCCGCCGCGACCATCGAAGCGGCGGTTCGGACCGCCGTCGCGCTCCTCACTGAGGGTGTCGTCGCCGCGCCCATCGAGGGAATCGACCGCGTCGAACTCCTGGAAAACGGGGATGGGACCCAGTTTGTCAACGTCTACTACGCTGGCCCGATCCGGTCGGCGGGGGGAACCGCACAGGCCCTGTCCGTGCTTGCCGCGGACTACGCCCGGACGCTCCTCGACATCGACGAGTACCACGCCCGGGACGCCGAAGTCGGTCGCTACGCGGAGGAGGTCGCCCTCTACGACGACGAAGTGGGACTCCAGTACGCACCATCCCAGGCAGAGACGGCCTTCATCGCCGAGCACCTCCCGATCATGCTCGACGGCGAGCCGACGGGCGAGCAGGAGGTCTCCGGGCACCGTGACGTCGAGCGGGTGGATACGAACGCCCCACGCGGCGGGATGTGCCTCGTGTTGGCCGAGGGCATCGCACTCAAGGCGCCGAAGATCCAGCGCTACACCCGCTCCCTCGAGGGCGTGGACTGGCCGTGGCTCGATGACCTCATCCACGGCGAATTCGGTGAGAACTCGGACACGGAGAGTGAGGAATCGCCTGACACCAGCGACGACGAGCCCGCTGTCTCGGGGCCGCCGCGGGTGGCGTCATCGAAGAAGTACCTCCGCGACCTGATCGCCGGCCGGCCGGTCTTCTCGCACCCGAGTGAGCCCGGTGGCTTCCGCCTACGGTACGGCCGCGCCCGCAACCACGGGTTCGCCACCGCCGGCGTCCATCCGGCCACCATGCACCTCGTGGAAGACTTCCTCGCGGCCGGCACGCAGCTCAAGACCGAACTGCCCGGCAAGGCCGCCGGCGTCGTTCCGGTCGACACCATCGACGGGCCGACGGTCCGGCTGGCCAACGGCGACGTGCGACGGATCGACGATCCCGCCGATGCTCGCGAGGTGCGCCACGGCGTCGAGGCGATCCTCGATCTCGGGGAGTACCTGGTCAACTACGGCGAGTTCGTCGAGAACAACCAGCGCCTCGCGCCGGCCGCCTACACCGTCGAGTGGTGGGCCCAGGAGTTCGCAGCGGCGGGCGGCCCGGTCCAGGCGCTTCGTGACCGGACGGACGTCGACCTCGGCCATCCAGATTCGGAGCGCATCCTCGCGTGGGCGAGCGAGTACGATGCCCCGCTGCACCCGGCCGCGACCTACCTCTGGCACGATGTGGGCGTCCAGGACGTCCTGACACTCGCCGAAGCGATCGACGACGCCGACCTCGTCGCGGCCGACGGGGCGACCACCGACCCCGACTGGGCGGCCGGCGACGGGACGCTCAGCGTGCCGCGGCGAGATGGCGTTCACGACACGCTCGAGACGCTCCTCGTCGAGCACACCCAGGAGTCGGACACGCTGTTCGTTCCTAACTGGCGCCCGCTCGTTCGAACGCTCGGCTTCGACGATACGCCGGCTGGCTCCTTCGAGCGAGACTGGACCGGCGCCGACCTCTCGACCGCGGCACGCGAGTACGCCGATGGCGAGAACGCGATCCGCGCGATTAACGAGATCGCCCCGTTCGCCGTGCGGGAGCGGGCGCCCACGCGAGTCGGCACGCGGATGGGTCGCCCGGAGAAGTCAGAAGCCCGTGAGCTCTCCCCGGCCGTCCACACCCTCTTCCCGATCGGTGAGGCCGGCGGGAACCAGCGCTCCATCGAAGCGGCGGTCGGGCACGGGGACGACGTGGACGGGACGAAAGGCGAGGTCACCGTCGAGGTCGGCCGCCGGGACTGTACCGACTGTGGGCGGCGGACCTTCCGGCCTCGCTGCCCGGACTGCGGCGGGACGACCCGACCCGTCTACCGCTGCCCGGACTGCGAGCACGACGTCGAGCCCGATCAGTCGGATCGGGCCGAGTGTCCCCGCTGTGGGACGCGTGCCCGCCCGACGGAACGGACGACGATCGACCTCGCGGCCGAACTCTCCGAGAGCCTCGCGGCGGTGAACGAACGCCCCAGTAGCTTCGAGATCCTGAAAGGCGTCAAAGGACTCACGTCGCAGGAGAAAGCGCCCGAGCCCATGGCAAAGGGCGTGCTCCGGGCGAAACACGGGGTCAGCGCGTTCAAGGACGGCACCGTCCGGTACGACATGACGGATCTGCCGGTGACCGCGGTCCGCCCAGCCGAGCTGTCGGTCTCCGTCGAGCGCTTTCGCGAGCTCGGCTACGAGGATGACGTCCACGGCGATCCACTCGAGGGTGACGACCAGCTCGTCGAGTTGAAGGTCCAGGACGTGATCCTCTCTGATGGGGCGGCCGAACACCTCCAGCGGACCGCAGACTTCGTCGACGACCTCCTGACCGAGTACTACGGCATGGAGTCCTACTACGATATCGAGGCGCGGGCGGACCTCGTGGGGGAGCTGATCTTCGGGATGGCGCCGCACACGAGTGCGGCGGTCGTCGGGAGAGTCGTCGGGTTCACGTCCGCGTCCGTGGGCTATGCCCATCCGTATTTCCATGCCTCGAAACGACGGAACTGCGACGGCGACGAGGACTGCGTCATGCTCCTCTTGGACGGCCTGCTGAACTTCAGCCAGCAGTACCTGCCAAACCGCAGAGGTGGCCGGATGGACGCGCCCTTGGTCATGTCCTCCCGGATCGACCCGGCGGAGATCGACGACGAAGCCCACAACGTCGACGTTGTCGAGCAGTACCCCCTCGAGTTCTACGAGGCCACGCGCGAGCTGGCGTATCCGGACGCGGTCGACGTCGACCTCGCCGCGTCGACCGTCGACACCGACCGCGCGTACACCGGTTTCCGCCACACCCACGACACCTCGGATATCGCCGCCGGGCCCGACCTCTCGGCGTACAAGACCCTCGGCTCGATGGAGGAGAAGATGGACGCCCAGCTCGCCCTCTCGCGGACGATTCGGGCCGTCGACGAGCGCAACGTGGCCGAACGGCTCATCGAGTACCACTTCCTGCCGGACATCGCCGGCAATCTCCGGGCGTTCAGCAGCCAGGAGACGCGGTGCCACGACTGCAACACCAAGTACCGCCGGCCGCCACTCTCCTACCAGTGTCGGGAGTGTGGGGGCGACGTCCACCTCACTGTCCACGAGGGCTCGGTCACGAAGTACATGGATACGGCCATGCGAGTCGCCGAGGAGTTCGGGGCGCGCGAGTACACGAAACAGCGCCTCGAGATCCTTCAGCGCAGCATCGACCGGGTCTTCGAGGACGACCAGAACAAACAGAGCGGCATCGCCGACTTCATGTGAGACTTGTCAATGTGGGCGGCCGGTGAAAGGGGGACCAACCGTCGACTGTCGAGCCGTCAGTGCGTCTCCGCCTCGGGCTCCAGCCGGAAGCGCTTCGTGGCCTGTCCGGCGAACCGGGGCCCCTCGCCCACCGCGTCGAATCCGGCGTCCAGTGCCGCATCTGGGAGATCGCTCCGGTCTTCGGTGACGAGCACCTCGACGACCATCCCCTCGGACCGAGCGAAGCGGATCGGCTCTTGGAGGAGGTGTGAGACTACGTCGGTGTCTCCCTCCATCTGGGTCACGTGGACGGTGCCCTCGCGGGCGTCGTAGCTGACGAACCCGAGTATCTCCGCGTCGCGTTCGGCGACGCGGACCGTCCGGTCGTGGACGAGGTTTCGCATCACGTCCTGGGGCGCATCCGCGAGGGCAGCGAGGCGCTCGGCGTCTGCCTCCACGGCGTCCCGGACGTCCATGTTGAGAACCTTGAGCCCGGGCGCCATTAAACCCACCTCCGCAAGCGGCTCGCGTCACGGATGGACACAGTTATCCACCATCGCCTGAAAGATGGCGGACATGAACGATCGGTCGAGCCCGTGGGTGGTCGGATGCGGGTCGTAGCCAAGTTCGGCGGGACGAGCCTCGCCGACGGGGAACGCATCACGCGCGCCGCCGACTCGGTCGCCGCGGCCGTCGAGGCCGGTCACGAGGTGGCTGTCGTGGTCAGTGCCATGGGCGGGACGACCGACGTCCTTCTCGACGAGATGAAGTTCGACGCGAGTGACGCCGACCGGGCCGAAATCGTGAGCATGGGCGAACGAACGTCGGTCCGGATGCTCAAAGGCGCCCTCGAGGCCAAGGGCATCGACGCCGAATTCCTCGAACCGGGCCGGCCGGACTGGCCGCTCATCACCGACGAGTACGGCGAAGTCGACGTCGAGGCGACCGCCCGACGGGCCCGGCGCTGTGCGGAGCGCATGGCCGAGGGCGTGGTCCCGGTCATCACCGGCTTCCTCGCCCAGGACCACGACGGGACCATCACGACACTCGGCCGTGGCGGCAGCGACACGACCGCGGTGATGCTCGGCAACTTCATGGACGCCGACGAGGTCGTCATCGTCACCGACGTCGAGGGCGTGATGACGGGCGATCCGAACGTGGTCGAGGGGGCCAGAAACGTCGGCCAGATCTCGGTCGACGAACTCCGCAATCTCTCGTTTCGCGGGGCCGAAGTGGTCGCGCCCTCCGCGCTGGCGTACAAGACCGGGGACTTCTCCGTTCGGGTCGTCCACTACCAGCACGGCGACCTCCTGACCGGCGGGACGTCCATCGAGGGCGAATTCGAGAACCTGATCGACCTCCACGAACGCAAGCTCGTCTGTGTCACCGTCGCCGGACGCGCGATCCGGAACGAGCCGGGCATCCTGGCGACCCTCTCGACGGCCCTGGCAGACGCCGATATCAACGTCCAGACGGTCTCCTCGGGTATGGACTCGATTTCCTTCTACCTCGACGACGAGTACGCCGCGGAGGCCGAGACGCTCTTGCACGACAAGGTGGTCGCGGACGACATCCTCTCTAGTGTGACCGTCGAACCGGACGTGGCCGTCGTCCGGGTCACCGGCGGGGACCTCCAGAACCAGGTCGACGCGGTCCGCCAGGTCCTGGATCCCCTTGCTGAGGCCCGGATCTACCTCCACGACGTCATCAGCAGTGCCACGTCGCTCGCCGTCTTCGTCCCCTGGGAAGACCGCGAGACGGCCCTGGACCTCATCCAGGAGACGATCTAGGACCCGTTCCTGAGTCGCGTCCCGATCCGGTCGGGGAGGTCGGCCTCGGCCACGGCCGCGACGACCCGGTCGATGTCGTATTCGACGCGTCGCTCCTCGACAGCTAAATCGTCGAGATCGACGACCGCGTAGGCCGCGCGGGGGTCGCCGTCCCGCGGCTGGCCCACGCTGCCGGGGTTCAGCACGACGCCCTCGTCGTAGGTTTCGTGGTGCTGCACGTGGGTGTGCCCCATCACCAGCACGTCCTCGTCCCCGAGGAGTCGCGCGGAGAACTCGCTGGGGTAGGTGTAGTGGTCCGGATCATCCGGGTGGCCGTGGACGAGTTTGAGTCGTCCGTCGATCTCCTGGCGAACGGTGGGCAGGCTCCGGAGCCACTCGATCTGATCCGCGGAGAGCGTCTCGCGGGCGTGTCGCACGCCGGCACCCGCCAGGCTGTTGAACGCGAAGTCGGTTCCGCCGGCGACCGCCCGGTCGTGGTTGCCGGCGATCGTCGGGACGCCCCGTTCCCGGATGGTCGCGAGACACGCGGCGTGCCAGGGGTTGTATCCGACGACGTCGCCCGCACAGACGAGCGCGTCGACGGCCTCCATGTCGGCCAGGACGGCCTCGAGGGCGACCTTGTTCCCGTGGATGTCGGCGAGGACCCCGACGCGCATCGGGTGGGGCGACGGGTTCCAGGCTCTTAGTCTCCGTGCTGGGCTGAAGGCGCCTACCGGTCGAGCGGCTATCCCCCGTTGACGACGGCGGTCTCGTATCCGTCGGCCGTGACGGCCACGCCAGCCGCACACACCGGGTGTTCCAGGTCGAGGTCGTAGACCTCGCGTGCCGCGCTGCCGGCATCGGTGCTGTCGAACGCGACGGACTCCGGGTCGTCCCGCTCGTAGGTCGCCACGAACGTCGGTTCGGCGACGGCTCGAGCGAGCAGCGCGTCGCGGCGCACGATGCCGATCACCGCGCCTTCGTGCCCGGCCGTCGGATCGTCCTCGTCGACACCCACGATCCCGGCGATGCGGGGCGTGTCGTAGTCGTCCTTCTCGAAGTCCAGGGCGAGTAACGCGTCGGCGACAGCGTCCCGAGCCGGCATCCCCAGCGACAGTTTCTCGGCGATGGGGTCGACGTGCGAGCCGTTGCCGAGGACGGCACCGCGGTCGGTCAACCGGACACAGTTGTAGGAGATGTACGGGTTGTCGGTCTCGGGGGCGTCGGGCGTCGGCTCGACCGTGACGGCACCGTCGCGTTCGACGGCCTGCCGGTTCGGAAACGATCGTGATGACACTCGATAGGCGCCGACGGTGGGCCCGACGACGACGAAACGGCCGACGTACATACCTCACGCCTGTGGCCCCGGCGGCAAGGAGGTACCGATGTCACAGGTGGCGGCGATGGCGTTCGACGCGGGTTGCGAATTCGAGGGAATCCGCCGAAAGTTGACGCCAGACAGTGAGTTGTTGTGATGTTAGAAGCCGGCGCGGTGACGGTGATTATTGGTCGCAGACGAGTCGCCTTCATGTGATCGATTATCCCAGAAAGCGATACCGTTTAGTGGGAGAGCGAACTGTGCTGATATGGAGTCCCGTGGTGTAGTGGCCAATCATGTAGCCTTCTGGACAGGATTGAGCAAACACATCCTGGGAAATGGGCTACGACGAAGGTTCGAATCCTTCCGGGACTAGTATTCTATTTAATTGACGTCAGGAGACCGTCAGCTCACACCCAACGCAGTCGTAAAGACGCGATAGAGTCCGTACCCCACGACGGCCGACGAGCCGCGTGTCAACAGCCAGAAGACGGCCGTCACCCCGATCTTGCGGCGAGAGACACCGCTGGATCCCGCCGTCCCGATCGCTCGCGAGGTCTTTTGCCGTTCGCATCAACTGCCCACCGTGTGGCGGATTCGCGACGGCCACCACGAGGGTGTATCAGGGCCGAGACCCACCCGCGACGTCGCTACCGGCCATTGGTTCCCGTCCGTACCCCCTCGCAAAAACGGTCCCGTGGTTGCCGGTACAGCCATACCGTCTGGGCGCGAACAGTGGCGCAA
>CAYLJD010000003.1:50414-64698 GCA_964383875.1 uncultured Halobacteriales archaeon | reverse complement strand
GTCGTATTCGCTGTCGGGTACCACGACGACTTTGCCGAAGCCGTCGCGTTCCTCGAGGAGTTCGTGGGCCCTGGCAGCCTCGCTCATCGGGAGCACGTCGCGGAGGTGCGGGCCGAACTCTCCATCCCAGACCAGTTGGAGGACGTCGTCGACTTCACCGGGCGTGCCCATTGTTGACCCGATGACCTCGAGTTGGTTCCAGAAAATCCGCTGGAGATTCGTCTCGGGGCTTGGACCCGTGGTCGCGCCACACGTCACGATGCGACCGCCCTTTGCGAGGCTTGCGAGCGAATCGCTCCAGGTCTGGGCGCCGATGTGATCGACGACCATGTCCACGCCGCGGCCGCCGGTCAGCTCGCGGATCTCGTCGGCGAAGTCGACCGACTCGTAGTTGATTGCGTGGTCGGCACCGAGATCTCGAGCGTGGCCGAGCTTCGCGTCGGAGCTCGCGGTCGCGTAGACGGTCGCCCCGACGTAGTCGGCGATCTGCACGGCGGCGTGACCGACCCCACCACTCGCTCCGAGGACGAGGACCGAGTCGCTGGGACCGAGGTCACCACGGGTGAGGAGCATCCGCCAGGCGGTCTGGAACACGAGTGGGGCGGCGGCAGCCGTCTCCCAGTCGACGCCCTCGGGAACCGGGACGAGGTTCTCGGCCGGCATGGCGGCTTGCTCGGCGTGGATACCGGGGGTGTGCTCGCCGATGATGTGGAAGCTGCGGCACATCGTCGGTTCGCCGTCACGACAGAACTCGCAGTGCCCGCAGTGCACACCCGCAGAAAGGGCCACCCGATCACCGGGTTCGAACCGCGCGACATCCGTACCAACGTCGGTGACGAGACCGGCGCCGTCGCTCCCGGGAATGTGTGGGAGGTCGAGGTCGATCCCAGGGAGTCCTGTCCGCGTCCAAATGTCGAGGTAGTTGAGCGCGCCCGCCTTAACGTCGATCACGACCTCGTTCCGGTCAGGTTCGGGATCCGGATAGTCGCCGTACTCAAGGACGTCTCTGCCGCCGTGGGACGCAAACTGAACTGCCTGCATGGCCGGAATGAACACCGGCCTGGGCAAAGTGCTGGCGGTTGCCGCGTCGGCCCGTCGTTTATCCCCACCGCCCGCAAAACCCCCCTATGGTCGATTTTCAGTCGCGAGACACCCGTCGCGGCATCGACGACGCCGAAGACGACGAGACTGCGGAACCGGACCCGACCGCCGGGACCACGGCTCACGTCGAAGAGACTGCCGGGTTCGCGGTCGTCTCCGTCGCCCGCGAGCCGAGTATCGAGGACGATCCGGTTGGGGACGCAGCCGTCACGGCAATCGAATCGGCGGGGGAGCAGGTCGCGACCCAGGAGGCTATCAGCCCGTCCTACGACGGCGTCCAGCGAACCGTCGGATCGCTCGCCGATCGAGAGGATGTGGCGGTCGTCGTCACCGTCGGTGGCACGGGGATCGAACCCGACGACGTGACCGTCGACGCGATCGACCAACTCCTCGACAAAGACCTGCCCGGCTTCGGCGAGCTGTTTCGGATGGCGGGCTACGAGGACGTCGGCGCGGCCGTCATCGGAACGCGGGCGATGGCTGGCGTCTTCGAGGGCGTGCCGGTATTCTGTCTGCCTGGGGAGGTCGATGCCGTACGGCGGGGCATGCAGGACCTCGTCTTGGAGCAGGCCATCCAGTTGGCGAGACTCGCCCGAACCGACGGAGACGAGGTCTAACCGTCTGGAGCGGCGGGTCGGCCTCCAGGCGTCACGGGACCAGCTCCGCCGCGATCGTCTCCGGATCGAGGAGGGCCGGATCGATCACGAGATCGGCCTGACCCCGGGCGAAGTCCGGCAGGCTTCTGTCGGCGTACACGACGATCCGGAGGTCAGTTTCGAGATCTCTTGCGACCGGGATCGCCGTCGCCTGCCCGACCTCCGTGAGTACGAACAAGCCGGCTTCGTGGATGCCTGCGTCCTCGAGTGACGGCCGGTTCGCCACGTCGACGCGGCGGACTGTCGCCCCCGCCGCCGCCAGTGCATCTGCGATCCCATAGTCGTCCATACCGGCGACCAGGGCGATCATCGGTGGATTCGAAGAGGGCCGGCCGCTTGTGCGTTGTTACTCGTACTCGATGGTCGCCGGCGGCTTGTGCGTCACGTCGTAGAGGACGCGTGCGACGTCGTCATTCTCCCCCGTGATCCGGGACTGGATGCGTTGGAGTGTCTCCCAATCGATTTCCTGGGCGCGGGCCGTCATGCCGTCGCGGCTCTCGACGGACCGGACTGCGATCACCCAGCCGTGGACGCGGTTGTCGCCTTTCACACCTGTCGCCTTGCCGACAACCGCAGCCAGCGCCTGCCAGGGATCGTAGTCCTCGAGCTCGTCCTCGACGACGTGGTTGGCCTCACGGGCAATCGCGAGCTTCTCCTCGGTGACTTCGCCGAGAATCCGGACGGCGAGGCCTGGACCGGGGAACGGCATCCGTTCGGAGACGACCTCGTCGAGGTCGAGTGCCCTCGCGACCTCGCGGACTTCGTCCTTGTACAGGTCCCGCATCGGTTCGACGATCCCTTCAAAGTCGATCCGTTCGGGCAGTCCGCCGACGTTGTGGTGGGACTTGATCGTCCCCTCGCTCTCGATACGGTCCGGGTAGATCGTCCCCTGGACGAGGTAGTCGGCACCGACGTCGCGGGCCACGGTCTCGAACTCGCGGATGAACTGCTCGCCGACTGCGTGGCGCTTCTCCTCGGGGTCGGTGACGCCACCCAGTTCGTCGAGAAACCGCTCACGGGCGTCGACAACGCGGAGCGAGTCCATGTACGCGAACGTGTCCCGAACCGCCGCCGTCTCGCCTTTGCGCATCAGTCCGGTGTCGACGTAGACGGGCGTCAGCCGATCGCCAATCGCCTCGTAGGCCAGCGCGGCGGCCGTCGACGAGTCGACGCCTCCCGAGAGAGCGATCACGGCGCGGGCGTCACCGATCTCGGCCTCGATTTCCTCTATCGCGTCAGTCACGAAGCGATCGACATCGACCATCAGTTTCCGCCTCCGGCCGGAGCCACCTCCCGTCGGGCCTGGACCGCTTCGAGGAGCCCGACAAAGGGCGGACTCGCCCGCGTTGGACGCGAGCGGAATTCGGGGTGGAACTGCGTGCCGAAGAAATACGGATGGGCCGGAAGTTCGAGGATCTCCATCCGGTTGCCGGACTGACCGGAAAAGACCATGCCCGCTGCCTCGAGGTCCTCGATGTAGTCCGGATTCACTTCGTACCGGTGTCGGTGGCGCTCGGTACACGAGGTGTCGTCGTAGACCTCGTGGGCCAGCGTATCCGGCTGGATCTGGGTTTCGTGGGCACCCAGTCGCATTGTCCCGCCGAGGTCCTCGAGGTCCTGTTGCTCCGGGAGGAGGTCGATCACCGGATGTGGTGTCGTCTCGTCCAGCTCCGCGGAGTGGGCGTCCGTCAGGTCGAGGACGTTCCGGGCGAATTCGACGACGGCGAGCTGGAATCCCAGACAGAGGCCGAGGAACGGAACGTCCTGCTCGCGAGCGTAGCGGATCGCCTCGATCTTTCCTTCGGTGCCCCGGGAGCCGAACCCACCGGGGACGACGATGCCATCGACAGCCCCCAGTTCGTCGTCGTGGCCATCAGCGAGCTGCTCGGAATGAACCCACATCCGCTCGACGTCGATGCGGCGCTCGAGACCGGCGTGTTTGAGCGACTCGTGAACGGAGATGTAGGCATCCTCGAGGCCGTATTTTCCCACGAGGGCGATTGTTGCCTGGCTCTCCGTCTCCCGTGTCACCCGTTCTCGCCAGGTCGTGTCCCGGCGGTCGACGGGAAGGGCCTCACGCTCCAGGGCGAGCTCCTGAAGGACGTACTGGTCGAGTCCTTCGTCCTCGACGACGAGCGGCACCCGGTAGATGTCGTCGACGTCGTGGTTCGAGAAGACCGCCCGTGTCGGGACGTCACAGAACAGGGCGATCTTCTCCCGGGTCGCCCGGGCCAATGGCTCCTCGCAACGACCCACGAGGACGTCGGGCTGGAGACCGATTGACCGCAGTTCCTTGACGCTATGCTGGGTTGGTTTGGTCTTCTGCTCGCCGTTTTTCGAGTACGGGACCAGCGTGACGTGGACGTACAAAACGTTCTCGGCGTGTTCTTCGTGGGCGAACTGGCGGAGGGCCTCCAGATACGGCATTCCCTCGATGTCGCCCACCGTTCCCCCGACCTCCACGATGCAGACGTCGGTGCCGTCCGCTGCCTCGCGGACGCGGCGTTTGACGTCGTCAGTGACGTGGGGGATGATCTGGACGGTCTTCCCGAGGTAATCACCCGACCGCTCGGATTCGATGACCTTCCGGTAAACCTTGCCGGTCGTGACGTTGTGGTCCGAAGTCATGTCGATATCGAGGAATCGCTCGTAGTTCCCCAGATCAAGGTCGACTTCTCCCCCGTCCTTGAGCACGTATACTTCGCCGTGCTGGAACGGATTCATCGTCCCGGCGTCGACATTGAGATACGGATCGATTTTGACGGCTGTCACGTCGAAGCCAGCGTTCGCCAGTAGCCGGCCGATGCTCGCGGCCGTGATACCCTTCCCGAGGCCGGACATGACGCCCCCGGTCACGAAAACGAATTTCCGCCCCAGGCTCGGGTCGTAGCCCGTCTCGGGTTCCGTCGGCATACACACCGTGTGCCGGCCGGCGGCAAAACCGTTTCGCCCCGTCCGCGAACCAGCGGATTTGCATCATATATTATGCATACGGGAACTGGTACAATTACCCGGTCACCGCAAATTTCTGGACGGTCCATGTGGGTGGGTAGGAGACCGGGACTCGCGTCGGTGTGATCACAGGCGGAACTGAAATATCAGAATATCATACTGTGGCTGGCGGTATGCAACACGTAGGCATATGGGAGTATCTCTTTGGCGGGGAAGCCCGGCGACCGCCCGGACCGAGTCGTCGAACGACTTGCCTGTGCGGCTCTCCGGTGGTGCGTCGCCAGCGAGATGTGCGCTGTCGTGAGATGACACTGCGCGACTCGCTGAGCCATTTCACCCGGGCGAAATCGATCAGCCGCTCGATCGCCGCAGCACGAGCCGTCAATCCCGCTACTCGTCCGTCTGCCCGTTTGTGACGGTTGCTTTGATCTCGCGGATGGCTCGTTCGGCCCGTTCAACGTCCCCCTCGATATCGGGCCGGTGTTCGGCCACAATTCTGACTTGCTTCAACGATTCCTCCAGACGAGTGGCGTCGTCCATACTCCCGGTCCCTCGTCTACCGGCAGGCCCACCACTCCCAAAATAGCACCGATTTGCGCAGCAGCAATACTCGCCGGGGACACGCGAACCTATTTGATTTGTTATATCCGTGTCGTCGGTGACGAAGCGACGACACCGTCCATCCAAGTGACCGCACCGGCCACCGATGGACCTTGTCGGGGGAAATCATAACGACTCTGATGGGATGACAGCCGAGTCGGAGGTCCACCAATCGTTGATGGCTCCGGCCGACGCGTGTCGAACGGGCGTCACAGTCCGGATGTCACCACGACATCCATCAACAGTGTTCGGCCAGAAACGTCCCTGCCAGCTCGGCGACCCGATCGAGGTGGCCGGTGAAAAAGTGGTCACCGCCAACACTGGCCGTCACGTGGCCGTTGGTCCGGGCAACCTCCCGAACCGGTTCCCAGTCAACGGACGAATCGGTCTCGCCGACGATGACCTGCACGGGACAGGAAATGTCCTCGATACCGGCGACGACATCGTACCCATCGCCGGCCGTGGCGGCGGGCGCGAGTGCGGAGACGGCAGCCACGTCGGTATCGTCGGCGGCGACGAGTATCGCCATGCTTGCACCGAAACTGTACCCGAAGCACGCCACCCGGCTGTATGCATCCCGGGCCCATCGGATCCCGTTCCGGACGTCCTGTTGTTCCCCACGTCCCTCGTCCCACGGGCCATAATCGAGCCGGAGACAATCCACAGCCTCGTCACGGAGCGAGTCCGACACGGCACGGAGCCGCGCGTCCGTTCTCGTACCCCCGTGCTGGGGATGTGGCGGGCACGCGACGACGACGGCCCGGCCATCACCGCCATCCAGCGACGCCTGAACGTCACGGTTCCCCGGAATTTGGACGTGCTCGCCCACGTACAGGCACCGTAGCCGCGGTACTTTAAGTTCACCGGGCCACATACGGGCGGATATGGGGATCCTCTCGCGCGCGTCCTACGTGATCCGTTCGAAATTCAATGCCCTCCTCAACCGGGCGGAGGACCCGACTCAGTCACTCGATTACAGCTACGAGCAACTGCGCGACCAGCTCCAGAGTGTCAGGCAGGGCATCGCCGACCTGACGACACAGAAAAAGCGCCTCGAAATCCAGAAACGTCGCCTCGAGGACAACGTCGAGCGACACAACGAACAGGCCAGGGAGGCGATACGACAAGACCGAGAGGATCTCGCCAGGCGGGCCCTCGAGAAGAAAACGCAAAAGATGACCCAAATCGAGGAGCTGGAGGCCCAAGTCGCGGACCTCGAAGGCAAACAGGACGAACTGGTCGAACAGAAAGAGGAACTCAAGCGCCGTATCGAGGAGTTCAGGACGCGCAAAGAGACGATGAAGGCCCGGTACGAGGCCGCCGAGGCCAGCGCCCAGATCTCGGAGGCCGTGACAGGGGCGGGCGATGAGATGAGCGAAATCTCCCGGACGATCGAGCGCGCCGAGGAGCGGACCAGGGACATGGAGGCCCGATCGGCGGCCCTCGACGAACTCCGAGAACGAGGCGCACTCGACGACGCGCTCTCGGAGAAGGACCAAATCGACCGGGAACTCGAAGAACTCTCCGGGGACGACGCCGTCGATGCGGAGCTGGAGACGCTCAAGTCTGAGATGGATGCCGACGAGGAGACGGCAGCAGCCGGTCCCGATGTCGAAGCTGATTCCGGAGCCGTGGACCCCCCAGACGTCGACGAGACCGAGGTGGAGCGGGAACTCGAAGAACTCAAAGAAGAGGAGAGCTGAACTCGCCACCTACAGGCCGTAGATGCCGACAATCCCGGCTGTCGTCACGATGGTGAGAAGGACCAGCAGTGGGGTGCCCACGCGGGCAAAGTCGGTAAAGCGGTACGCCCCTGGCCCGTAGACCATCAGGTTCGTCTGGTAGCCGATTGGCGTCAAATAGGCGGCACTAGCACCAAACAGCGTGGCGAGGACGAACGCGAAACCGTTCACATCAAGAGTCCTCGCGAGATCGATCGCGATCGGCGTCAGCAGGACGACTGTCGCGACGGGCGTGACTATCGCAGCCAGCACACTCGCGAAGAGGTACACGAAGCCCAACATTGCGACCGCTGGGAGAACAGCGCCGGCCCCGGCGAGCGCGTCCCCGACCGCCGCGGCCCCACCGGTTTCCTGGAGGGCAATGCCCAGCGGGAGGACCCCTGCCAGGAGAAAGATCACGTTCCAACTGACGGCATCGTACGCGTCGGCCGGCGTCACACAGCCGCCCGCGACGACCGCGACGACACCCCCGAGGGCGGCGACCGGAATCGCGACGGGCGTCAGCGCGGCCACCAGCACGACGCCGATGAGCACCGCCACCGCGTACGGAGCCCGCCACGTGAGTGACGGGGGAGCGTCGTCGGCGGTCGCAAGCTCCGATGACTCGTCACTCGAGTCAGTGAGGATTACGTCGCCCTCCTCCCGAAGAAACTCGACGGCCGATTCGGTTGTCTGGAGCAGGAGCGTGTCACCGCTCCGAAATTCGATGGTCGGGACGTCGTCACGCATGATCTCCATCCCACGTCGAACGGCAAGGACGGTCGTGTCGTAGCGCTCGAGCAGTTGCGCCTCGGTCGCCGTCTGGTCGATCAGTCCCGAACTCGGCGGAAGAACCACCTCCGCAAGCATTCCGCGGTGCTCTGTCGTCTCCAGATCCGCGTCCTCGACCGCCTCCCGTGGATGCTGACGGAGGTCAAACTCCGTTGCCAGTTGGTTAATCGCCTGGCGGTTGCCGCGCAGCGTCAAGATGTCACCCGCCGCAATCGGCCGGTCGGTACCGGCGATGAAGGTCTCGATCTCGACTGCCGTCTCGGTGGCACCGTTGTCGGTCTCGGCCGGCCGCTCTCGTTCCACCTGGAGGACGTCAACGTCCAGGGAATGTGTCGCGCTCAGGAACAGCTCTGTCGGCGTCTGCCCGACCAGGGGTGATTCCTCGCGAACGCTGGCTTTCGCCAAGTGACGGTCGAGGTCGTACGCGGCTGTGAACTCCCGGCGAACCGGCACACGGGCCGGCGTCAACCGGTACCCGACGGTCAGGAGATATCCCATGCCAGTGAGGAGCACCACCACACCGAGGGCAGAAATCTCGAACATGCCGATCGGGTGGGCGAGCAACTGTGCCGAGACGTCACTGGCGAGGAGATTGAGCGAGGAGCCGACGAGGGTGAGTGTGCCGCCGAGCATGGCGGCGAACGAGAGTGGAATAAGAAATTTTGACGGCGAGATACCGGCGTCGTTCGCGAGATCCGAGATCATCGGAATGAAGACGGCGACGACTGGTGTGTTGTTGACGATACCCGCCACGACTCCAGTCGACCCCACCGTGGCCCCGAGCAATCGCCGTTCGTCACCTCCGGTCAATGCGGCGAGTCGAGCGCCAAGCCACGCAACGACGCCGACCTCCTCCACGGCGCCGCTGAGCACGTACATCCCGATAATCGTCACGACGGCAGGGCTCGCAAACCCGGAGAGTGCGTCTGCCGCCGGCACCCCCGTATACGGTTCGAAGACCGACAGCGAGACTAGCACCCCGATAGCCGTGATGTCGGGTGGCAACAGTTCGGTGACGAACAGGACGAGTGCGACGGCGATCAAGAGAAACACGAGCAACGCACCCGTCGAGAGGGTCATGGCCTCCGTCCGAAGCGATTCCGGTTAAGCATGTCCCACCGGGGGTTCCAGCGACCGATATCGTCCGCGGCGCCATAGAACCAGATGGACCATCCGCCCGCCACCGATCCGCGGTCGACGAGACCGAGAGACTGGATCGATGATCGACTGCACTCGTCGAACCCACTACGTCTTCCGTGACGCGTTCCGAAGCGGATCTGGATGGCAGTAGAGTGCTCAGGCGAGGAAGTCAGGGACGATGTGCTTGTCCTCGACCTCGGTTCGGAGATGATCCCGAAAAACCTCGAGGGGGACATCGTTGCGCTCGCGCTCCTGGCGATCACGAACCGAGACGGTCTCGGCAGCGACCTCGTCGTCCCCGAGGATCAGCATATACGGGACCCGGTCCTCGTGCCCCTCGGCAATCTTGCGGCCGATCGTCCAGTCGCGGTCCTCGATCTCCACCCGGAACGCATCCAGAGCCCGGCGGATCTCAGACGCATACTCGAAGTGGTCCTCACTGAGTGGCAACACCCGGACTTGTTCCGGCGCCAGCCAGGTCGGAAACCTGCCGTCGAAGTGCTCGATCATGACACCCATGAACCGATCCAGCGATCCGAGCAAGGCGCGGTGAATCATCACCGGCCGGTGCTCCTCGTTGTCCTCGCCCACGTAGGACAGATCCAACCGCTCGGGAATGTTGAAATCGACCTGAACCGTCCCGATGGTCCACTCGCGGCCGAGGGCGTCGACGGCGTCGAGACCGATCTTCGGCCCGTAGAACGCAGCTTCACCGTGCTCGATGTCGTAGTCCAGTCCCTCCGATTCCATAGCCTGCTCAAGAGCCGCCGTCGCCGCGTCCCACATTTCATCACCACCCATCGCATCCTCGCCCTGCGTCTCAAGCTTGTAGATGATATCGAGGTCGAACTGCGCGTAGATGTCCTGGATTACGGCCAGCGTGCGTTGAATTTCGGCTTCCAGGCCCTCGCGTCGGACGAAGGCATGACCGTCGTCCTGGGTGAGGCCCCGAACCCGGAGCAGTCCCGACAGTTCGCCTGACTGTTCGTTCCGGTAGACCGTGCCGAACTCCGAATACCGAATGGGCAGATCCCGGTATGAGCGAACGTCGTGACTGTAGATGTGGGCGTGGTTGGCACAGTTCATCGGTTTGAGTCCGTACTCGGTGTCGTTTTGTTCCCAGGCGAACATCTCGCCTTCGGCAGTGAACGCGTCGTAGTGGCCGGTGGGTTTCCACAGCTCCGCCTTGTTGAGTTCCGGCGTCCACACCTCCTCGTAGCCGAGTTCGGCGTTCTTCGTCCGGATGTACTCCTCAAGCTCCCGGCGGATGACCATCCCATTCGGATGGAAGTGAGCACAGCCCGGCGAGTGGTCGGGAACGGAAAACAGGTCCATCTCCCGGCCGATCCGGCGGTGGTCCCGCTTGGCCGCCTCGCGGCGCTGTTCGAGATACGCTTCGAGGTCAGCTTCAGTCGGAAAGGCCGTCCCGTAGACCCGCGTCAGGGTCTCCCGGTCTTCGTCCCCGCGCCAGTAAGCCGCGGAGATCTCCAGGAGTGCGAATCCGCCAATCTCGCCGGTTGATTCGACGTGAGGGCCCTGGCAGAGGTCGAAAAATTCCGCCTGTTCGTAGAAGGAAACCGGATCCTCACCGGCCGCTTCGGTCTCCAAAATCTCCCGTTTGAACGGGTTCTCTGTATAGATCTCGAAGGCCTCCTCCCGGTCGTAGAGGACGCGTTCCACATCATAATCCGCCTCGATGATCTCCTGGGCCGTCTCTTCGATGGTTTCCAGGTCCGACTCGTCGAGATCGACTCCGGCGATGTCGTAGTAGAACCCCTCGTCAGTCCAGGGTCCGATCGCCAGATCGGCGTCCGGAAACTCCCGCAGAAGGGCCTGCGCGAAGACGTGTGCAGCCGTGTGGCGCAGAACGTCCACGTACTCGTCTGAGTCCGGCGTCACGATTTCCAACTCGGCGTCGTCCTCGATCGGAGTGTGCTTGTCGGCCAACTCACCATCCACTATGCCGGCTACGGTGTCCCGGCCCAGCCCCGGCCCGATCTCGTGGGCGACGTCCACAACCGTCGAGCCGGCCGGGACGTCGAGCGTGGAGCCGTCGGGCAGCGTGACCGTGACCTCGCTCATGTGCCTCGGAAACCGAGGCCGAGGGATAAGTGTATTGAGACGTCTGTCCCCCGGGCGCGACTGGGCGACCGAATCGGCCTCCGGCGGTGAGCAGCTGAAACCGAGACAGTAGCGTGACCCCCGCTCGGGATCGGCACACACTGGCACGGGCACCGGTTCTGGTCGAACCGCCCATCTCAATGGCGATCGAGAGCGCTCTGGCACGTCAGTCGGATTTTTGATTCGAAAGTCGATGCGCAATGTTCATTGATTTCAAAAGCGAACGCCGTGTCGATGGCAGAACTCGACGAGGTTGACCTCGAGATTCTCGAACTTCTCGTTGCGGACGCGCGGCGTCCGTGGAACGAGATCGCCGCCCAGGTTGACTTGTCCGCCCCGGCCGTTGCTGACCGCGTGAATCGGCTCCAAGAGGCCGGCGTCATCGAGCGATTCACGGTCGACCTTGATCGGTCGCAACTTCGGGGCGGTGTGCCCGTGCTCGTCGAACTCCAGTTGGATTCCGGTGCCACCGGACCGGTGCGCGAATCGCTCCGCGGAGCCGACGCCATCGAACACGTGTTCGAATCAGCCGAGGGTACCGTGATCTTCATGGGGCGGATCCCGGATGGAGACGTCACCGCCTGGCTCGCCGACGAACTCGCAGAGACGATGGATGACGTCCGCGAGTACGACGTCACACTCGTGACCGCCACCGAGTGGACCCCAGGCCTCGGTGGGACAGCGTTCGCCCTCACCTGTGCGGAGTGCGGGAACACCGTCACGAGTGAGGGTGAAACCGTCGTGCTGGACGGCGAGCGATACGACTTCTGCTGCCAATCCTGCGAAACCCGGTTTGTCGAGCGGTACGAGCGAATGGCTGAGGAAGCCGATTGAGTCCGTCGGTGAGTCCTCACGTTCGGCGCCGCGGCTGGATGTGCGCGGACGATCGACACTCACGGGTCAGATGGACCGGGTGACGGCTCAGTGGAATTCCGGTCGGCACATCTGGCGGACGAGTCAGAAACCACCCCGTCTCTCGGGCACGCGAAGGCGTCAAGCGCGTCGTCTGGTGACGGATCGGGGCCACGGGCTGGAAGCGAGCCAGACAGGTGGGCTGCCGGCCCCGCGGCAAGGGTCGGTCGCGGTCGAACGCTCACACCGTCCGCAACTGAACCGTCCAGAACGAGCGCCAGGCGTCTGCCAAAGCCGATTCGGGATCGCCGGTCGCGTCCACCGTTCGTGTCACGGCACCCTCGTCGGTGAATTCGTCGAGAACGGTCCGTTCGCCCACGAGGTAGAGCGGATCGGCGTCACGTTCCGCGAGCGCGGCCCGGCAGCGGCCGACGTGATCCTCAATCTGTTCGTCACGAAGTCGCTCGAACCGTCGCTGCGAGAACCCGCCCTTCGAGTGCTGGCGCTTCAGGTCTGCGGTGAATCCGTGAAAACCGCGTCGGTTGGTGCCGTCGTAGGTCCCCATCGCGAAGAGATCCGATCGAACGAGGGCCAAGGTGTAGGTGCCCCGCGGCTCGAACCAGGCCCGGTCGATGGAGACGGTCGTATCCCAGGTGACGAACGGATCGGGCGGTACGGGCACCGATAGACACGCCCCTAGCAGCGAGGCATCGTCTGTGACGGCGAGGCATGGGGCGCTCCGTGCGACGACGGCCGCCCGCGACCCGAATGCATCGCGAACCGCGTCCGGGAGGGCTGATCCATCGCGGACGTACGCGGTCAGGACTCCCTCGGGTCCGGCTACGAACGAGTCGAGCCGACCCAGAATCGTATCGAGGCGGGCGTCTCTGAGTGATTCCGCGTGGGCGGGCTCGGGCTCGCGCTCACCCCGTTCCCGCCGATCCAGGGCATCCTCCAGCTGTTCGATGCGGTCCTCGAGACGGTTGACCCGCTCCTCGGCCTGCTGGCGCGCTGTTTGGGCATCGGCTCGCCGCTCCTGTTCGGCGTCGAGTTCGCGTTGGAGGTGGCGTCGCTCGGTCTCGAGCTCGTCGATTCGTTCACGGAGCTCAGTCCGACCGAGCAGGTCGTCGAGCATCGGCCAAAGCGGCGGGCGCCAGCCGCTTAAATCCCGGTCGAATCAGCCGAGTCGGTAGCGTCTGGCAGCGCGAACGTCAACTGGCAGAGCTGGGCCGCCCGTTCGGCCTTTGCGAGCAGCACTTCGGTCAACGTCGGGGGATTTCTGACGGTGGTTTTCGAGAGGATCTCGGGTGGAACCGAGAGTGTGTCGGCTGGCACACCGTCCTCGCCGACAACGGCGAGGTGTCGGGAGCCCAGTTTGATGACGAGCGGTCGGGCCGGGGTCTCGTCCGGCCGAGTGTCGTACAACTGGTCCCGAATCGCATCGTGTTGATCCCGACACATCGACGTGGTCTCATGTGTACCGGGTTCGACATACAGTCGGCCGAGGTAGTATCCCGTGGAAAACTCCTCAAACATCCCGGTTGGTATGGGGTACCATGGCCCGGCAGAAAAAGGCTCCCCAACAAGGTTATTGCGTCGTGCTTTTCGAGGGGTGCCATCGTATCGATGCGCAGACAAGACGGTGCCGGCACCGGATCGACGTGGGTGACTCTGGGTTTACGCCACGAGACTCGGCCATGAACCGTCATGAACACGCTGAGACCGCAGCGCGGGCGTGCAAACGATTCGGAACGAGGGTCCGACTTTATGTAGAACCACCCGCTAAAGTACTACAAATGCACCGGGGCCGCGCAATTCTCCTCGTGGTCGGCGTTCTTCTCATGCTCGGGACTGCGTTCGCCCTGGCTCCGGCCGTCGTCGCACAGGAGGACGAGGAGTCCAGCGAGAGCGAGGGGAGCTTCGGGGCCCAAGTCTCTACGTTCATGCAATCGACAGCGGCGGACGCGGAGAGCGACGTGAACCGCGACATGTGGGAGGCGACTGTTCCCCAGGCCGAGAGCCCGAGTGCGGTCATCGGGGAACGTGCCAGCCGCCTGGAACGGCAGCTTCGGAGCCTCGAAGAACGAAGTGAGACCCTCCAGGCCCAGCGGGACCAAGGCGATGTTTCCGACGTGGCATACGCAGCCCGGGCGAGTCAGGTGCGCGTCAGGATCGCGAATCTCCGAGATTCGATTGACTCGGCAGCCGACCAAGCAGCGAGCCACGGTGTCGATCCCGGTCGGCTCTCCGAGCTCCAAGAGGGCGCGGGAAACCTTGAGGGGCCGGAGATCGCCGAGATAGCCAGGACCATAACCGATGCTGGTGAGAGGCCGGGAAATGGGCAAGGCC
>CAYLJD010000003.1:0-50314 GCA_964383875.1 uncultured Halobacteriales archaeon | reverse complement strand
CACCCGGTGAAGGTGGTCCCGGCCAAGACGGCCCACCCGGTGAAGGTGGTCCCGGCCAAGACGGCCCACCCGGTGAAGGTGGTCCCGGTCAAGGCGGCCCACCTGGCGAGGGTGATCCCGGTCAAGACGGCCCACCTGGTGAAGGTAGTCCCGGTCAAGACGGCTCACCCGGTGAAGGTGGCTCTAGCCAAGGTAACGGGAACGGCCCTGACGGCGATTCCGGCGAGGCTGATCCCGGCCAAGGTAACGGGAACGGTGGTCCACCCGTTGATCCCGATCCGAATCCACCGGCGAACCCGGGAGGAAACCCGCCGAACTGATTCCTTACGGCCCGGCGGCTACAGGTAAGTATTTCCGATAGGAGCGGTAACGTCAGGTGAATGGATTCCGCCGAGCTCCTCGACCTGTTGGGGAATGCGAACCGGCGCCGAATCCTGAGATTACTGGCACAGAAGCCGTGCTACGTCACCGAGATCAGCGAATATCTGGGAGTGAGTCCGAAGGCGGTGATCGACCACCTCCGCAAACTCGAGTCAGCGGGCCTCGTCGAGAGTCGGGTCGACGACCGTCGGCGAAAGTACTTCTCCATCTCCAGAAACCTCCGGCTCGAAGTGAGCGTCTCGCCCCACAAATTCGGGACGAAAAGCGCGTATGCGGCCAATCGAGGGGTGGATTTGGCCTCCTGTCGGTACCTTTCCATCCGCGTCGACCTCGAGGAGTCGAGCGATCTCCCGATGCTCGCCGAAAAGCTCCGGGAACTGGAGGAACTGGAGAACGAACTCTCGCTCGCCCAGCGGTGGACGCAGGGCCGCATCGGGGATATCCGAGAGGAGATTGGCGACGCGGTCGAAAACGCCGACGCCCGACTCGCAGCCAGAGTCCTCCGGGAACTCGCGGAGGGAAGTGCTGATGCGGAAACACTCGCCGACCGTGTGAGTGCCCCGCCGCCGATCGTCGTGGACGTCCTGGAGCGCCTCGCCTCCCAAGACGCCGTCAGGCGAGTGGACGGCGACTGGGAACTCGCCCAGTAAAGCCGGCGGCTCTCTCGGCTGTCTGCGGCCGGTGCGAAAACGTTGTCGGGTCCGTGGATTCAAGTTCGACCATGGGGTACGCCAGAACATGCAGCCAGGCGACCGGGTGCGGGTCGACGATCACGAGGGCGTCCTCCTCCCTTCGTCGACACCAGAACACCTCGTGATCAAACTCGAAAGTGGATACAACGTCGGCGTTGACCGCGATACCGCCACAGTGGATATCCTCGAATCTGGCGTCTACGACATCGAAGGCGGTGGGCGGGGGTCCGCCGCGTCCTCCGAGGTCGCTTTCGACGAGGAACTGCCGACCATTGCACTCATCTCGACCGGTGGCACAATCGCCTCGACGGTCGATTACCGCACTGGCGCCGTGACTGCCCGCTTCGATGCCGAGGACGTCCTCCGGGCCGTCCCCGACCTGGCAGGCCGTGCCAACTACCGTGGCCGCGTCGTGGCGAATATCCTCTCGGAGAATATGACTCCGGATGTGTGGCAGGAGTTGGCTCGGGCTGTCCACGAAGAAATCGAGGCTGGAGTGGACGGTGTCGTCGTCATGCACGGGACGGACACAATGCAGTTCACTGCCAGCGCGTTGGCCTTCATGCTGGATACGCCGGTGCCGATCGTCTTTACCGGCAGCCAACGATCGGCCGACCGACCGTCCTCGGACAACGTCATGAACGCCGTCTGTGCCGTCGAGGCAGCCACGGCCGACTGCGCCGAGGTGCTCGTCTGTATGCACGCCACCGCGTCGGACGACCGGTGTGCCCTCCACCGGGCCACCCGGGTCCGCAAGAACCACACCTCTCGGCGCGATGCCTTCGAGACTGTCGGTGGGGCGCCTCTCGGAACAGTCGACTACGAGACAGAGACGGTCTCCTTCCGTCGCGGGTACGTCGAACGCGTGTCGACTGCCGATCGCGACTCGACGCTCAAGCTGCACCCGGACCTCGAAACTGACGTCTCGTTGATCAAGTTCGTCCCGGGCGCGGATCCGAACCGCCTGCGCCACCTCGCCGACCAGGCGGGGGTCGTCGTCGAAGGTACTGGACTGGGGCACGTCAACACGGACTGGGTCGATGTCGTTGACGATCTCACGTCCGACGGTACACACGTCGTGATGACCAGTCAGTGCATCGAGGGGCGGGTGTGCGATCGGGTCTACGACACCGGTCGGGATCTCATCGACGCGGGTGTCGTCGAAGCGGGGGATACCCTCCCCGGCACGGCGACGGTCAAACTCATGTGGGCGCTCGCCAACGCAGAGGCGGTCGGCGAGGCGATGCGCCACTCGCTCGCGGGGGAACGCACAGATCGGTCCGTACCCTGGACCTGAGATCCTAGTCCACTCACGCCTGGGGGCGTGTGCCGTTAGCCACCACTGACGGCCGGCATGAGTGCGAGCTCGGTGTCGGAGTCGATCGGCTCGTCGAGCCCATCCCCCTCGCGGAACGGGTTCGAGCCGTCGACGAGGAGCCGAACGTGGTCGTAAAGTGTCCCGTCATCGTCGTAGATCTGCGATTCGATCTCCGGTTCGGCCGCGAGCAGGGCGTCGAGGGCATCCCCCACTGTGGGGTCAGGGCCGGGATCGACCGCTACCGTGTTTCTACCGGCAATTTCCGCAAGTGTCGCGAACAACCGCCACTCCATACGACCTCCTGTTAGTCGGGCACCAAAGAGCCTTCCCTCTTTGCACCGCCGCACGCTCCGGTCAGTCGGTTTCTGGGCTGGGCGATGCTTTGACGCACGGCCATGCTCCCGCCCGAGCTACGGATTTGCTCAGTCCCGTGCTACCTCACCCGACGACGGGCCCTGGTTGGGCTGGCCGGCCGCCTCAACTCGACGGAGCGCCTCCGGCCTGGCAATCGCGTGAATCACGTCGCCCGCACCGAGGACGACCTCGGGGCCGGGAAGGACGGTCGCCGGGCCCGTCGCTGGCGTCACCGACACCACCGTGGCGTCGATAGCGCCGACGGCAATGCCGTCGAGGACACTCCCTTCCGCGATCGGAATCGAACTGAAAGTTTCGTCTGCTTCCCGCAGAAGCGCGGCAAACTCGCGGTCGGGTCGGTCCTCGACCGGCAACGTAACCAGTCGGTACGTTTCGGATTGGTCGAGTTTCGCCGTGTCACTGGCGTCGAGAGCGAGTGTCACAACGTCGCCGGCAACGCCACGAAGCTCCGCCGTGAGGACTCGCTCCGGCGGCTCGGTCTCCCAGACCTGGACAACGTCCCCGGCACTGGCAGCGAAGGCCGGATCTGCCCGAATCGCCATGGCACTGGTCGCCGGAGGCAGCGTCGGGCCGATGCCCGCAGCGAGACTGCCGATTCCGAGGTGCCGGACCGAACCGTCCTGGTCCAGTTCGAGATCGACGTGCCCTACGTCGTAGTCAGCTTTCAGCCGGGTGATGAGCCGGTCGTGCAGCTCACCAACCGTCAGCTGCCGGGGGAACACGAATGTCCGGCCCGCCAGGGCAGCCTTCGTCTCAGGCGGGACGGGGTCGTAGCCGACGATGTCATCGATCTCGGCGGGCAGTTCGACGGTGACGGCACGGCCCACAGCCGTGACCAGTCGACCCACCCCGTCATCAACGTCGCCAAAGGTCGTCACACTGAACACGTTCGCAGCGGACCCATCCCCGACAGCGCGACCGACATACGCACCGGCGATGCCGGCGCCAAAGGCCACGATATTAAACAGTGCCTCCTGTGCCACGTCGTCGGTCCCCCCGATGATCTCGCCGAGGATTGTCGTCGTGTTGAGGTAGGCCGCGACCCCACTCAGGGCGACCAACAGGGCGAGCCCCCGTGGAATCGACTCCCGAACGTACCACCGGTAGCCGAATGCGACAACGAGTGCGATCACGCCGGCGAGGATGGCCAGCCCGACGAGCTGAACGAGCAGGGTCATCAGTCGATCGGCGACCGGGGCGGTGGCCAGCAGCGCCGTCATCGAGTGAGCACCTCCGCGAACCGATCGACCGCGCCACGACGGCCGGCAACGAATACCTCCTGTCCGGCAGCCAGGGCTGTGCCACCGCCCGGGGCGATCTGCCACCCCTCCGGCGTCCGGAGGGCAAAGACGGCGACATCGTACTGCCGCCTGACGTCTGCCTCACCGATCGTCGTCTCCGCGAGTTCGCTTTCCGGACCGATTGTCAACCGTCGAATGTGCCGGTCGGATCGGCGGAGCAGTGACAGGAGTTCGTATTCCCGTCGGGTCCCCCGCGACTCGACCACGATTGTCGCACGATCGGCCTGCAACAGCGGCTGGACATCCCGACGCGAGACCGCCACTGTGAGTCGGCCTTCACCCCCGGCCGTGGTAGGCGCCTTCGGCGGGATCGGTGCATCCCCGCCGGCGGGAGAGGGGTCATTCTGGGTCGTGGCCGGTGTCGGTTCGTTCCCGTCGCCCGTCCGTGCGCTAACCACTGTCCCGCGGATCTGTGCATCCGTAGTGAGACACGTGACGTCGTCGCCCCGAGCGAGGCCGGTCGGGAGCAGACCGTCGACCGAGACAGCCTGGTTGCCCTGCGCGACGCGCTTCGAGAGGCCCGAAAACGGTGGCGCCGCGGCGATACTCGCTCGTCCCCGTTCGTCGATCGTCACCGACGCTTCGGCGAGATCGAACTCCGTTTCCAGGCGGTCAGCCGCCCGGGCTTCGAGCTCCGAAATCGGAAGGTCAACCGGCAGAGTGAGCTCGGTAGCCCGAATCTCGGCTCGGAGCTCCGCCGGGAGTGGTGGGTATCCCTCCAGATCCGCCACTTCACCGACGATACGGAGCCGAACCTCCCTTCGATCGTGAATAACCTCCGCCAGGTCCAGTGAGAGCGTCCGATTCCGGAGCCCCCGGAGCGACAGTCGGTGGGGGAACTCAGCACCCATGAGATCGCCCTTACTGTGGGCGTAGAGGGACATCATACCGACGACGAGGATGGCCGTGACGAGGCGTGGCGCGTTCGGATTCTGCGTGACAGACTGATCGGCCAGGGCGAGGAGGCCGCCGTTGACGCCGGCGAGGGCAATCGCGAGGATCGTCACCCCGAAGCCCGGTAGTGTCACACCAGTGAAGTATTTGAAGCCGAATCCCATCGACCACGCGATGAGTGCCGGAATGACCCCAACAAGCAGACCGAGATAGATTCCCAGCAGAATCTCGACCGGCAGCGGGGCCATGTCCCCAAGGATTCGGGCGCGGTAGTAAAGGACTGTCGCCGGACGGGGAGGTTTTACAGGACGGGCCCCGACAGCCGTGCATGGACGGGGCCGGACGGCGCCGCTTCCTCGGGACCAGAGCCGCCGTCGTACTGACGGGCGTGGTTGCGTTGCTCTCGCTGGCGACGGGTATCGCCAACATCGCCGCCCCGGTGGCGACCGGGCCGTTGGCCCCACTGGTCCCGGCCTCAATCCAGCGCGCCGCGGGGTTTACGGGCACCCTGACCGGCTTCCTCTTGCTGATGAGTGTCGCCGGCTTGCGTCGAGCCCTCCGTGTCGCCTGGTACTCGACGGTGGCTCTGTTGCCCGTGACGGCCGGCCAGGGACTGATTCAATCGAGTCCCCTCTCGCTCCCGTTGGTCATCCTCTCGCTCATCTCGATCCCGACAGTCCTGCTCAACTACCGGCGCTTCGACCGGCGGATTTCCCTCACTGTGGCGCAGATCGGCGCCCTGACAGCACTCGGGGGGACGCTCGTCTACGGGACAGCTGGGACCTACGCACTTCGCGAGGACTTCGGCGGCGTCACGTCGCTAGTGGACGCGGCCTACTTCACCATCGTGACGGCAAGCACCGTGGGCTACGGCGACGCGACCGCCCTCTCGCCGCGAGCCCGGCTGTTCGCCATTTCGCTGGTCGTGATCGGGACCGCTAGCTTCGCGCTGGCACTGGGATCGGTTCTCGGGCCGGCAATCGAAGCCCGCCTCTCTCGCGCACTCGGAACTATGACCGATACACAGTACGAATTGCTCGAGGACCACGTCGTGGTCCTCGGCTACGGCGACCTGACGGAACCGCTCGTCGAGGAACTCGACTCCAGCGTCGAATTCGTCGTTGTCACAGACGACCAGGATCGCGCCGCGGAACTGCGGAGCCGTGATATCAACGTGCTGAGCGGCGACCCGAGCGACGAGGAGCCGCTTCACGCCGTGGGCATCGAACACGCCCGGGCGGTGGTCGTCGCGACAAACGACGACGCCGAAGACGCCTTCGCGATCCTGACCGCCCGAGAGCTCAACCCACAGGTCAGGATCGTCGCCGCCGCAACGATACGGGAGAACGAGGTGAAGCTGCGCCGGGCAGGCGCGGACGCCGTCATCAGCCCGGCCGTCCTCGGTGGGCGGCTGTTGTCGCAGTCTGCGCTCGGGACCGAGGATGCCGAAGCCGTCGAGGGGTCCCTGCTCGAGAGTGACGAGTAACGGTCAGTGCCGGGCGACAGTCGACGGACCCGCCCAATCACCTGGCACGGCACTCGGACCTCCCGTTCGAAGGCCCTTCGACACGCCCAGCCGTCGATTCTCTCCGGTTCCACGGCCTCGCAACCGATTTCGCAATGGCGACCACTTGGGGATGCAAACGGAACGCAGTTCGTGGAGTCGTTCAGAGTCTGGTCGCCGCGTCGAGCACGATTTCGATCGCACGGGCGACGTTGTCGTGGGCTTTTTGCGGGAGTTCCGAGCCATCAGTCGCCCCTTTCTGCGTGCCTTCGACCAGGTTGCCATCGACCGTGCAGAGAGCGCCGGCCCGGAGCCCCTTTCGTCGGGCAAGCGAGAAAATCGCCGCGGCCTCCATCTCGACCGCCAGTAGTCCCGCCGACTCCCACGCGTTCACGTATTCGTCGGTCTCGGCGTAAAAGGCATCGTCAGTCGCGATCGGGCCGATGTGGATCGGCTCGTCGCGGGCATCCGCCACGGTGGCGAGCGATGACACAATCTCGTGACTGGCGACTGCGGGGACGGTCGGATTCTCGTACCGGCTGGTCGTCCCTTCGTCCTTGGCAGCGGCCGTCGCGACGATCATGTCCCCGATCTCTATCCCGGACTGGAGCGCACCACAGGTTCCCACTCGCACAAGCGTGGTGACACCCACAGCCGCGAGTTCCTCGACGGCAATCGCGGCCGACGGACTCCCGATGCCAGTGGAACAGATCGCCAGATCCCGTCCGTTATACGTCCCGGTCCGGATGCGGTACTCCCGGTTCTCGGCGACCAGTTCGACATCCCGACACCGATCGGCGATGCGATCGACGCGATCCGGATCGCCGGGGAGGAGCGCCAGGTCCGGCAGGTCGCCCTCGCCCACGAGCAAATGGGGTTGTTTGGTCATAGTCTGCGGTTCGACCGGCGGGTACAAAGGGATCGCGGGACGCTCAGAGTCCGATCGTGAAAACGAAGAAGTTGTTCAGTGCCGGACCCAGTCCGACGAATGCCACGAACGCCAACAACAGGTTCCCCCGCTGGGGTCGCTCGGCGACGTACTCGGCGAAGAGGGTCACGATCAAGAGGGCGACAACTACCTTGACGAGGAGGAACAGCCAGCCGGTGCCGAGGTACGGCTCGGTCGGCAGGTCGGCGGCGAACTCCATGATCCGTCGCGGGATGAGCGAGCGTTCTCCGGCTCCCAGGATGTCGACGCCGATCGTCGTCGTGAGGCCGTCGAAGACGTGCGCAAACAGGACCAGAAACCCGACGTGGCGAGCCTCCGCGATGACGTACGTCCGCCAAGTCCCGAGCAGGATGTAGAGGACAAACGCGAGAACGAACGACGCGACGAGACCGAGGACGGGCACGACGATGCGAGGAGAGCCGAGTGCTGGATCGAGTGCTCGACGACCGAGGAACCCGACCAGGGCAATCGCGCAGCCGGTGCCGATCGAGGCCAGATACCGCGGGCCGACGTCGCCGGCTGTCGCAGTCGCTCGCTGCATTGCCGTCAATTCAGCCACGAGCCAGACGGTCCCCGCGGCGACGAACGTCGTCAGGTAGACCGCCGGGGCGCTAAACAGCGGTTCGACGCGCGGATGAAACGTATGGACGGCCGTCTGATTGCCGATCTGGTAGAGGACGTGCAGCGCCGACCCGACGATTACCCAGGGAACCATCGCGAGAATCGTCCGCTGAGATACCGGTGGCCGAATCGAATACAGCAAGACGGCGAGGACGATCGTGGCGCCAACGAGGCCCGCAAGATAGAGCGGATCAGGGACGACGAAATCACGAAAGAGCGCAAGCATGTGGCCACTCGTTACAGCCTGCCGACTTAACCAGTTGTGGTCGCCCGCCTCCGTCGAGTCGGAGCGGTCACGGGCTGACGCGGGTCTCGTTGCCGTCGGCTCGCTCCACGACGTAGCGGCGCTCGAGTTGTTCTGCGAGGAGGCCCCCGACCGGTGCGTGGTCGTCCCTGAGGAGCGGCGCGTCGCCGACAGCGACAGTCGCCCGGTAGTTCGAGATGGCCCCGGTCAGGTCGATCCCGATTGAACGCCGGTCGTTCCGGTCGTCAAGGGTGGCTTGGGAGACTCGCTGTGGCGACTTTGTCGCGACCAGCATGATGTTCTGGAGCGCGGTCGTCTCACTCGTCGGGAAGCTGTACACCCGCGGGAACACGCGGTCCATCGTCCGGTATTGGGCGCGGTAGAATGCCGCCTCGGACCCGCGACGGGCGGAAATGACGTTGGCCACGAGGACGCCATCGTCGTCCAGCCGATCTGCGGCAAGCTCCATGAACTCGACCGTGGTGAGGTGGTAGGGGACACGGTCGGCCCGGTAGGCATCGAGGACGATCACGTCGTACGTGTCGGTGGTGTCGGCCAGAAAGACCCGGCCGTCCTCGACGTGGATCCCGAGGCGGTCCGATTCGGGGACGGCGAAGTACTCGCGAGCCACGCGAACGACTGCGGGGTCGATCTCGACGACGTCGACGGTGACGTTCGCGTATTCGGCGAGAAAGCGCTTGGGCCCGGAGAAGCCGCCGCCACCCACGAACAACACTCGATTCACGTCGTCCTGGAACAGCAACGGCAGGTGGAAGTAGCGGGTGTACTCGAACACGTACCGGGTCGGATTCGTCAGGTCCATCGCGCTGTGGGGAACCCCGTCCAGGTACAGCGTTCGAACCTCGTCGTCGTCGGCGACCCGCAACTCCTGATAGCTGGTTTGTGTCTGATACACAGCGTCGCCGGCGAGTGGTCCCACACTCGTCGCCGCGAACGAGAGGATCAACGCGAATGCAACGAGGGCACCGACGATCCGGTGACGGCGGTGTTGCCGCGGAGCCACGGCGAGCGCTGCGCCCAGGAGGAGGAGCCCGAAGACGAATTCAATGGCCTCGACGTCCAGTGCCGGGACGAGAACGAACGTGGTCCCGAACGCGCCGAGCAGACTCCCCGCGGTTCCCAACGCGTAGACCCGCCCGGAAGCATCACCGGTACTCCGCGCGTCGACAAGCTCGGCCCCATACGGACTGACGAACCCGAGCAACACTGTCGGGGGACCAAAGAGGATTGCAATCGGAACGACGGGTCGAATGCGCTGGGGGAGTGGGAAGTCGGCAGACGCCGCGACCAGTGGATCGCCGACCACGATCACGACGGCGACGTAGGCCCCAGCCCCGGACAGGGCCGTGGCGAGTCCGGCAGGCGAGGCGTGTGCTCCAGCCCGCCAGCCGGCGATCCGGTAGCCGAGCGCAAGGGCCGCGAGAAAGACGCCGATCACGCTGCCCCAGACGAAGACGCTGCTCCCGAAGTCCGGCGCGAGAAGTCGTCCAGCCAGAATCTCCAGTCCCATGCTGGCGACGCCTGCGACGAACACAGCACCGGGGATCAGTCCCGTCGCATCCATCGGTCGCGAGAGTCTCACGCAGATTGACGATCGGCCGGCGGCGAGTTAACGATGGCGTCCAGCGGATCCGGATGGAGTCACACAGTTGGGGGGTACCGACCGATCCTTCGAGACTGATGGCCCTCTCGTATGATTCGATGCCGTGTCTCCGCGGGTTTGGCCTCCGGACCCTTACCTAGGCCCGGATGTCCGTGACGTCAATCACCGTGCGTCCCGCCCTCCGGCGCCTCCGGTCTCGGAATCCCGAAAGGACCGGGTCCGGCCCCCGAAGTGGCACCTCGGATGCCTCGCATTCATCCGCAATGCACCCGTCGTTCACCGGATGGCCGCTGGTACGGCCACGGCATCCGTCGGGCTTTAGTCCGCGCAACGGTTGGGGGACGCCATGGCCCGGTACCACATCGAGACGTACGGCTGTACGTCCAACCGCGGGGAGAGTCGGGCCATCGAGCGTGCGCTCCGCGACGGTGGTCACCGGTCAGTCGATGACGCCTCTGCGGCAGACGTGGCCATTCTCAACACGTGTACGGTCGTCGAAACGACCGAGCGACGGATGCTCCGCCGGGCACGGGAGCTCGACGAGGAGACGCCCGCAGAGCTCGTGGTCACCGGCTGCATGGCTCTCGCGCAGAGCGAAGCATTTCGAGATGCCGGTATCGACGCGTCGATCCTCCACTGGGACGACGTACCCACACACGTCCTTGGGGGCGAGTGCCCGACGCCAACCCCTGACACGGACCCTGTCGTCGACGGCGAGGTCGGGATCCTGCCCATCGCGCGGGGATGCATGAGCGATTGTTCGTACTGCATCACCAAGCGGGCCACGGGCAGAATCGACTCACCGCCAATTGCCGAAAACGTCGAGAAGGCCCGCGCCCTGGTCCACGCCGGGGCCTCAGAGGTACGCATCACGGGCCAGGACACCGGTGTCTACGGGTGGGACAACGGCGAACGGACGCTCCACGTCCTCCTCGAGCGGATCTGTGAGGAACTGGACGGCACCGTGCGAATTCGGGTCGGGATGGCGAACCCCAAGGGCATTCACGGCATCCGGGAGGAGCTCGCGGAGGTCTTTGCACAGTACGACGAGCTCTACAACTTCCTGCACGTCCCCGTCCAGTCCGGCAGTGACGACGTCCTCGCCGACATGCGGCGCCAGCACACTGTCGCCGAGTTCGTCGACGTGGTCGAGACCTTCGACGAGTACCTCGACGAGTGGACGCTCGCAACCGATTTCGTCGTGGGCTTCCCGACGGAGACGGCGGCTGACTTCCGCCAGAGTCTAGCGCTCCTGCGCGAGACGCACCCCGCGAAGGTGAACGTCACCCGATTTTCGAAGCGCCCGGGCACCGACGCGGCCGACATGCAGGGGCTCGGCGGGACGACGAAGAAGGAGCGCTCGAGTGAGATGACCACGGTCAAGCGAGAGGTCGTCGGCGCGGCCCACGAGGGGATGGTCGGCGACACCCGGTCCGTGCTCGTCGTCGAAGACGGAACCGAGGAATCCGTTGTCGGATACGACCGCGCGTACCGGCAGGTGGCAATCCCCGGCGCGGCGGCAGACGGTGTGGCGCCGGGCGATATCGTCGAGGCGACGATCACCGGCCACAACACGGTCTACGCGCTGGGCGAGCTGACCTAATCCCTGAGCGCTTCGACCGGGCGGGCGTTCGCGGCCTTCCACGCCGGGTACGCTCCACTCACGACACTCGCGATGACTCCGAATGCAAACCCCTGGGCCGTCGAGCCGATTGCTGCGCTGGTGAAGGCGTACGGATCCCCCAGTAACAAGTCGTTAATCAGCATCCCCATAACGCCGCTCGCGACCAGCCCGATTCCGGCGCCGACAACGCCGAGGAGGAGTGCCTCTGTCAGCATCAACCGCAAGATGTCCCGCCGGTAATAGCCGACCGCCCTGAGGACGCCGATTTCCCCCTTCCGCTCGATGGTACTCATCAGCATCACGTTGAGAATACTGACGGCGGCGACGAGCAGCGACACGGCTCCCACACCGATGAGGAAGGTCTGAATCGTCCCGAGCTGTTCGTTGAACTGCTCGATAGCGGCCTCCGCATCGTTCACATCGTAAATCTCCTGGCGAAAGTTGACCTCCTGGCGGAGGCGACGCGCCGTCTCGAAGGCCGCCTGGGGGTTCTCGGCCCGGACCACGATCAGGCCGACACCATCGCCCGCGAACTGGCGTTCCGGGAGCAGCACACTATTGTCGGTCGAGACCACGGAGAACTGGTCCTGTCCCTCGAGGACCGCTGCCACGCGCACGGTTCGTCCCTCGATCTGAAGGCTATCACCCGCGGCGAGGTCCAACCGGTCCGCAAGCGGCCCACCCACAAGTGAACCAGTTCGCCAGGGGCTTGGTATCCGACCTTCGGCCGCCGTCGCAAATTCCCCTGGATCATCGAGAGAAACCGCTTGGACCGACGTGCTCCCGCCGATCGCTGTCACGTTGACGGTCTCTGATCTGACGGCGTGAACATCGGCATTATCGACGCTGCGTTCGATGAGAGCCACCTGATCGGCGTCGAACGTGTCGTCATCGAGGTCGTCGCCGGGCGTAATCCAGACGGAACTGGCTGAGTCCTGGAAGGATTGTTCGATGGAAATCTCGAGTGTGGCACCGAACATCCCAAGGGATGCAATGGCCACGACGCCGATCGTGATTCCGGCCATCGCGAGGAGAGACCGGGCCCGTTGGCGAGTCAGATTCTGCCACGCGAGAGCCGCAATTGGAAACCGCCGTCCCAGCCGGCCGTCCATCAGATATCTGCCTCCTGATCGAGTACTCCGTCAACCAAGCCGACTGTTCGATCGGCGAACTCTGTGACCTGCGGATCGTGGGTGACCGTCACTACGGCGACATCCTCGTCAGTAAACTGACCGAAGACGTCAAGGACAGTTGCTCCGGTATCCTGATCGAGATTGCCTGTCGGTTCGTCTGCCAGCAGGATTGCCGGCTCGTTCACCATCGATCTGGCGATCGCGACGCGTTGTTTCTGCCCGCCGGAGAGCTCGTCGGGGTGGTGGTCGAGACGGTCGCCGAGACCCACCCGCTCCAACAAGCGTGTCGCCCGGTCAAGAACGCTCGACCGATCGCCGTGGAGGAACCCCGGGATGGCCACGTTCTCCCGGGCAGAGAGCGTCGGTAACAGGTAAAAGTCCTGGAAGATGAATCCGATGGTCCGCCGACGGACTCCCGTCCGCTCTCGACTCGAGAGGGAACTCGCGTCGGTCCCATCGACTGAGACGGTCCCACTCGTGGGTTCGTCGAGCAAGCCGAGGAGATTCAACAACGTGGACTTCCCGCTGCCGCTGGGGCCAACGATCGCGACGAACTCGCCCGGATCGATAGACAACGAGACGCCTTTCAGCGCCCGGAGCGTGGTCGCCCCGCGTCGGTATTCCTTGACCAGGTCGAGGGCGCTAATGACAGCCATGCAGTCAGCCAAACCGCCGCCAGGCAAGTGCGAGGAGCCCAAGCACGACAATGCCGCCGACGATAGCCGTAATGGGCACGCCACCGCTGCTCCCCTGACGATTTGGGCCCTGAATCTCCGGTGCGGGCCCGGGGTCATACGAGATCTCGATTGTCCGGTTCATCCGGGTGTCTCCCGCGACGTAGCTCACACGAAGCGGGATGTCGACACTACGATTGGTCGTCATCTCGGCGCCAACCTCGAATGAGTTGAAGTCACTGGCCGGGACCCGACCGACGAAGAACGTCGATTCCGACTCCGCCGGTTGGACGCCATTCGACGGTTCGACGGCAATCACGACGCCGG
Source organism: uncultured Halobacteriales archaeon (assembly GCA_964383875.1). Lineage (GTDB taxonomy): Archaea > Halobacteriota > Halobacteria > Halobacteriales > Haloarculaceae > CAYLJD01. The sequence continues at coordinate 36,653 of CAYLJD010000003.1, read as the reverse complement.
TGGCGTCGCTGGCGCCCACGTTACTGGCACTACCACGCACCGTCAGTCGGTCACCCTGGGCGGTCACTCGCAACTCTGTGAGCGTCACACGCGCCGGGTTCCGGACAGCACTCAGAGTCAAGGCGAGCTCGCGCTCGAAACTCCGCTGGGTCCCGTTGGCCGTCGTATACGAGACCGAGACCGGCACGTCTGTTCGACCACTCGACGCCCCGGACGCCTGGAACGAGAAAACCGCCGTTTCCCCGGTTCCGAGTCCCGACCGAACGCGACGCGGCTCGTCGACATCGAACGATGTCGGTGAAATTTCGAGAGACATCGAACGGATCGACTCGTCAAGACCGTTCGCCACGGTCAGGTTCACCGTCGTCGCCCCACCCTGGCTCACGGGACTTGCCCCGACAGCAAGTTCGGGATGGGGACCGGTCGAGGGCGAAAATCGAACGTGTCGACGGCGGAATTCCCCGTGCCGAACGCCGTCCGTGTCGGCATAATTCATGAAGATCTCGATCTCCTGGGGCCCCGGTGAGACGTCCTCGAGTGTGTACGTAAACGTCCGCCCTTCCCCTGGTTCGAGTGACGCTGCCACTCGCTGATCGGTCACGACGTCGGCGTCATCTGGAACCACTCGCACCGAGACCCCGCGGACCACCTCGGGTGATGCGTTCGCGACTGTCACGTCGAGGTGGGCGTCACCGTTGTCCTCGACCGTCCCGGTTTCCAAGGAGAGCACAAGCCGTTGTTGTTGGGACTGGCCGGCGACTGCCCCCGACAAGCCGGTCGCCACGGCCCCACACACGAGCAATCCCACCACGACGACGACCGGCGCCGACACCCAGCGCCCCTTCCGCGCCTGCGGCACAATCGTCACGCTCCTTGCGACGGATCGGCGAAACGTCTCTGAATCGTCTGTTGCACGCGACGGAGGGAGCCGGCCAGTCGGTTCGAGCGGGTAGGCATTGGTATGTGCGAAGGAATTTTCCCACGGAAAAAACGTTCTTCGATTCGCCTGCCGACCCCTACGTCCCGACTGTGTCGATCAGGGTCGGTCATCGGTGGCCGATTGGCCCGCAAGTCGATCCACCTCGTCGTCGGGCTTCCACTCCCCGGCTTCCTTCGGATCGACGTGGACGAAGACGTCGTCAACTTGCGGGAGTGCACCGATCGTCTCCATTACTTCGGTTTCGATCCGGTGGGCCTCGAGGAGGGTTCGCTCGCCCTCGACTTCGATGTGCAGACTCACGTCGATCTCCGGCCCGACGTAGTGGGCGATGACGTCGTGGGCCCCCTCGACGTCGTCGTGGGCCAGGGCTCGACGAACGATTTCGGCGCGCAGATCCGGCGGTGGTGCGGCCCCGACCAGGTAATCGACGTTGTCACGGACCACGCCGATACCCGTATAAATGATGCCGACAGCGACGACGCCGGCCGCGAGCGGGTCAAGCAGTGGATAGCCGAGTGTCGCACCCCCCACCCCAACGAGTGCTGCAAGGGCGGTGAGGATATCGTTCCGATTGTCGACGGCAGTCGCGACCAGCGCCGGCGACTCCCGCTCCCGTCCGGCTCGAAGGCAATAGCGGTAGAGGCCGAATTTGACGACCGCACTGCCGGCGAGAACGGCCACTGCCAGGGGCCCGCGGCGGATATCGACCGAGCTGCCAATCGACGTGCCAGCCTGCCAGAGGACGAGGCCACCCGCGGCAAAGATGCCGAGCGCAACGAACAGGGACACGAACGGTTCGATCCGCTCGTGACCGTGCGGATGTTCGAAGTCCGGAGGTTGGGTCGTGAGATACAGCCCGCCGACGATCACCGCGCTGTATGCGGCGTCAGCCAGGCTGTTCAAGGCCTCGGACCCAACAGCCAGACTCCCCGTCTCGAGGTAGACGGCTCCTTTCACCAGGACGAGGAAGACGTTGGCGCCGAGGACGAGGAGTCCGACCCGCCGCAGTGTCCGACTCCGGGACATCTCGCCGTCCTTCGGCCCCGCCCGCCAAAGCCGCTTCGACGCGCCTTGGACGTCGAACACAGCGGAGCCGGACGCGGTTACTCGAACCGGATCGCCTGATCGGCCCCCCGAACCGTTGCGCCCGTCTGGTCCCCGAACGCCGCGTGGAGGCGCTCGTAGGTCTCGTCGACTGCTTCCACAATCACTTTCGCATCGCCAACGACTGGCATGAAGTTCGTATCCCCGCTCCAGCGTGGCACGACGTGCGCGTGGAGGTGTTCGTCGATCGAACCGCCGGCAGCTGCCCCACCAAGGTTGTAGCCGACGTTGTATCCGTCGGGCTCGAACGCCGCCGCCATGGCGCGGAGAGTTCGGCCGAGCAGCCGTTCTTTGGCGAGGATAACGGCCTCATCCAGTGCGCCGTAGTCACCGGTGTGTGTCTCCGGGATGACCATGGCGTGGCCCGGATTATACGGGTAATTGTTCAGGAGCACGTAGGCTCCATCAGTCCGCGCCACGAGACGGTGCTCGCGCTCCTCCGCCACGGTCGGCACCGCACAGAAGACACAGCCATCGAGGTGGCTGTTCGGGTCCTCCCGCTCGACCCACTCGATCCGCCAGGGAGCATACAACCGATCCATGACCGGGCCTCCGGTGGTTGCGGCGTAAAAGCTTGTGTCCGGGGTGCCGATACCCAATATAAAAGTTCCGGCCGTTCAATCAACATCCCCTGAAATATTGGCGCTCGTGTCTCAATAAACGATATACGGGATGCTACAACGGTAATTAATGCAATCGCGTCGCAGTCTGTCGATAAAACTGTTCAAACCCGATCAACAGACTCCCTTTTTTATGCCAGGCTTCGGTGTAGGGATGGACGGGATGGCTACGAAGAACGGTGGTTTCGCGGACGTGACGGAGGATTGTGACACGTGTGACAGAGCAACCCCTCACTCGGTCACACTACAGATCCTCACGGAGAGCGGTAATCCGGAGAACGCTGAGTTCTCCCGGGAACCCTATCGCGTCAGCGAATGCCGTGTCTGCGGACAGACGACGAGTACGCGCATGAACAACGCCTAGCGGATCCATCCCAGACGAACCCCCGATCCCCCACCTTTGCCGTCCCGTCACTCGGGACGCATCGGACTGTCTCCGGTCCGCTACTGAATGGACTGTCCCGAGCGTGTCGTCACTTCGCACCCGGACTCCGTGACGATCACGGAGTGTTCCTTTTGGCTGACGAGACACCCGTCGTCCTCTTTGAGGATCGGATAACTCTGGAGGACGTCCTGCTGGGTGAGTCGGCGGAGGACGAGTTCCGCCCGGGGAACGTCCAACCATCGCCGCGCGAAGGGCAGGGTCCGGAATTCGTCGGTGATCTGCTCCATGGCCTGGCGGGCCTGGCGGTTGCGGACGGTCGTTTCGCGCTCGAGCGAGTAGATCTCTTCCTCGCTGCCCTCCTGCACCCGGCCGCCGCCATCAGTGGCAAAGGGCTCAAGAGCCACGATGTCGCCGACTGCGAACTCGGTGCTCTGGTTCACCGCACGGTTCGGGATGTTCGGCGGCGTGTGTTGCTCCCAGTGGCCGAGACCGTGACCAGTCAGGTTGACCACCGGATTGTACCCGTATCCATCGATCGCCGCCTCGATCGCGGCGCCGATCTCGCCAGCCGGCACACCCGGCTCCACGCGCTCGATTGCCGCGTCGAGGGCGTCCTCGGCCGCCGCCACGAGGGCGTCGTTCCCCGACAAATCGACGGTCACCGCCGTGTCGGCGAGCCAGCCGTCGATGTGGACACCGAGGTCAAGCTTCACCATCTCCTCGCCGATCGTGCGTTCGTCATCCGGGCCGGCAGCGCCGTGGGCCGCGGCCTCGTCGACGCTGATGTTCAGGGGGAACGCCGGCTGCCCGCCGAGTTCACGAATGCGATCCTCGACCCACTCGCTGAGTTCGAGGTAGTTCGTCCCGACCTCGACGCGCTCGGCTGCCTCGTCACGAACCGTGGCCAGAATCGCCCCGGCCTCGCGACACTTCTCGTACCGTTCGGCGTCGAGATCGACCTCGTCGCTCATACGCTCATTTTTTGGCTGGCTGCCATAGGCCTTGCCCACCCGCACGCACGGCGAGATCTCGACTTGGTTGCGGGAAAACGGCATACATTTAGTGCCGGCGAAAGATGTCTCGGGGTATGGCTTATGAGAGGATCCAGGTCCCCGACTCCGGGGATCCGATCGAGGTACGTGATGCCGATGCTGACCTGCTCGACGTTCCTGATACTCCAATCATCCCGATTCTGTACGGCGACGGCATCGGTACAGACGTCGGTCCGGCCACGCAAAAAGTGCTGGAGGCAGCAGCGCACGCGACTGGTCGCGACGTCAGCTGGATGCGCGTGTATGCGGGCGAGAGTGCGCGCGACAAGTACGGCGAGAACCTCCCGTCGGATACCATCGAGGCGATCCGGGATCACCGTGTCGCGATCAAGGGACCGCTGACCACACCAGTCGGGGCCGGCTATCGCTCGCTCAACGTGGCGCTTCGGCAACGCCTCGACACGTATGCGAACGTCCGACCGACCTACCACATCAAAGGCGTCCCCTCGCCGGTGTCCAACCCCGACCAGATGGACATGGTCACGTTCCGCGAGAATACCGAAGACGTCTACGCCGGGATCGAGTGGGAGGCTGGGACAGACGACGTCGAGCGGGCAAAATCGTTCGTCGAAGAGGAGATGGGGTTCGACGACACCATCCACGACGGGCCAGTCGGCATCGGCATCAAGCCGATCACCGAATTCGGCACCAAGCGGCTGGTGCGCAAGGCCATCGACTACGCCCTCGAGCACGACCGCGAATCGGTCACACTCGTCCACAAAGGCAACATCATGAAGTTCACCGAGGGCGCCTTCCGGGACTGGGGATACGAGGTCGCCGAAGAGGAGTACGGCGACGAGGTCATCACCGAGGACACCCTCTGGGAGGAGCGCGACGGCGAACAGCCCGACGACGCCGTCGTCGTCAACGACCGCATCGCGGACAACATGCTCCAGCAGGTGCTCACCCGGACCGACCAGTACGACATCCTCGCAACCCCGAACCTCAACGGCGACTACATCTCTGACGCCTGCGGCGCGCAGATCGGCGGCCTCGGGATCGCCCCGGGCGCCAACTTCGGGGACGCGCTCTGTCTCGCCGAACCCGTGCACGGGTCGGCACCGAAGTACGCCGGTCAGGACAAGGTCAATCCCACCGCGATGATCCTCTCCGGGCGGCTCATGTTCGAGTACATCGGATGGATGGACGCCGCCGACCTGATTCGCGACGCCGTCGAGGACCAGATTCAGTCCCGTCGAGTTACCTACGACATCGAACGGCAGATCGAGGGTGGCGAGCGCGTCGCCACCAGCGAGTACGCCCAAGGTATCGTCGAATCGATCGAGACGCTAGCCTAAGTGTAACCGGCCTCGCTATCGACCTTCGTCGCCCCAGTTGGGGTCGGCTCGTGGCGGACTGAACACGTCGATCCCGTCTCCTGGCACGTCTCCCCGGTTCTCGACCGAGTGTGATTCGTCGCCGGGGATGATGTAGGCCTCGCCGGCCTCGAGGACGAACTCCTCGTCGCCGATCAGATATGCGAGTGTTCCCGACGTGACCAGGCCGGCCTGCTCGTGCTCGTGGCTGTGCTCGGGCACGACGGCCCCCGGTTCGATGTGGAAGTGCTGAATGCTCGTGCGGTCGCCGGCGACGAGTTGCGTGAGGTGAACGCCGTCGGCCACCTCGGCGGTCTCGCCATCGGCTGGTGCCATCGTCCGCATGGACACCACAGGCACCGGCGGACCCAAAGAGCTTCCGGGCAGCACGGGCGGGCCGAACCGTTAACTCGGACGCCGACCGACCACCGGTCGTGCACGCAGTCGTGGGCTGCGCCGAGTGCGAGGCGCTCTGGATCGTCAGTGGCCGCCCGGAGACCAGTGCCTGTCCACGGTGTGGCGACCGACGACCGCACGAAATGCGCACGAAGTTTTACACGGCCGAGACCGCCGACGAGGCCCGCGAGGCCCGTGCCAGGCTCCTCGCCGACCGCCACGACACTGACGAGGCGGTCGAGGCCATCGAATCCTTTGTCGATCTCGAGATCGATGCCGCGGCAATCGACGACGAGACCTACCTCGCCGCTGCCGGGGTGGATCCCGACGCGGTGGCGGCGGCTGGCGACCGCGCCACTGAAACGACGGGTGGGCACTCCCGAGTCGAGATCGTTCGCGATGCCGTCCGCTCCCTCGACCAGCCTGACGCTGACGAGATCCGCACGTACGCTACTGCCCGCGGGCTGGACGAGGACGCCGTCGAACAGACCCTGACCCAGCTCGTCCAGGCGGGCACAGTCACCCACTCTGGTGGAACGTACCGGCTCCTCTAGGGTGGCCAGTCCGGGCCCCCACGACGGGACCGCTACCGTCCCAGTTCCTCGTGGGCGGAGGCGAGATTACGGGACGCGAGGGCCGAGAGTAAGGACAACTCGCCCGCGAGTGCACCAGTCGCCACCACCTCCGCGAATGCCCTGGCGTTCGTTCCGGGCGGATCGCCCCCACCTCGAATCCCGATGAGGTCGAGGGCCTCGGACTGCGTCGGGAGCTGGGTACCGCCACCGACGGTGCCCACCAGAAGGCTCGAAAGACTCACCGAGACGTAGAGATCGCCATCTGAGACCTCGGCAGTCGTGATCGTGTTGCTCCCTTCGACCACGTGCGCCTCGTCCTGGCCCGTCGCGAGGAAGATGGCCCCGATGACGTTGGCCGCCTGGGCGTTGAACCCGAGACTACCGGCTTTCGCGCTCCCGACGAGGTTCTTGCGTTGGTTTACTTCGGCGACCGCCTCCGGGGTCGTTTTACAGACGTCCACGACCGTCTCCCGTGGGAGTGTCACGTCCGCCACGACGGTTCGTCCCCGCCCTTCGACCGCGTTGATGGCCGCCGGTTTCTTGTCCACGCAGAGGTTCCCCGACGTCGCGACGAGTGAGGCGGGCGTCTCGGCCTCGACGAGCGCCGTGATCTCGGGCGTCGCAATGGTCGCCATGTTCATCCCCATGGCGTCTTTGGTATCGTACGTACACCGGAGGTAGACGTTATTCCCCACGACATACGGGTCCACGGCGACGAGTTCGCCGTGGCTCGTCGTTGATTCGGCCGCCGCTTTGAGATCTCCACGGTGGTCGTCGACCCAGTCCACGAGGGCCGCAGCCTCCGTCACGTCCGCCACGCGGAACAGGGGGGCGCGGGTCATGCCCTCCTTGAGGACACGGGCCGTCGCCCCGCCCGCATTACGAATCGCCGAACACCCACGGTTGACGCTCGCGACGAGCGCCCCCTCGGTCGTCGCCAGCGGCAGGTAGTACGTGCCGTCTGTCGCGCCGCCGGCAACCGACACTGGCCCGGCAACCCCCATGGGAATCTGAGCCCCACCGATCAAGTTCTCGATGTTCGCATCCACATCGGCAGCCTCGAACGCGAACGAGCCGACCGTATCGAACGTGGCCGCTGTCTCGGCCGCCAGTACACGACGACGAGCCGCGGCTGCCGTCTCCGGGTCGGCGTGGTCCTCCAGCTCGTAGAGGCGGATATCCCCCGACCGTACCCGTTCGGCAAGTTCCTCGGCGTCTGTCATACCCCTGGCTGCGGGTGCGAGGGGCCTAATGGTTGTCTATCCCCCGAGGGACGTGGTGGACAGCCAGGTGGAGACGGCGAGACTCGTACCCCAACGATGGCGTGACGAAACCAGACGACAGCAGGGACCGCGGAGACGAATCTCGCCTCGAGATGCCTGCGTGGCACGAGCGGCTCGTCGGATAGGACAGTCGGGTTCGCCAAACACGCTTCCCCCGCCGACCAGTTCGAAGTCCGACCTGGCCAATGCCAGGGGTGGTGCGTGCCCGCGTCCCGTATTGAGGAAAGTTCTCCCGCACATTCCTCCCCACCAATGGATGGATTGTCCCCAACTATGCCGGTTGAATACAAAAATTTTTCAATGCCGCCGTCCGAACAGTCGATCACCAATCGGTGACCAGTCCGTGCCACAGATGGAAACTGCGGAGTTCGAGACCGACCTCAGCCTGTTCAAGTACGACAACCTGGAGCAGCTCCCACCTGCCTACCGCGACCTCGACGAAGGCGAGCGGGCAGAGCGCATCGAAACCGCACTGGCGGCACTCGGCGACGACGTCGTCATCCTCGGCCACAATTACCAACGCCGGGAAATAGTCGAGCACGCCGACTTCGTCGGAGACTCCTACCAACTCTCGACGCAGGCCGCCGAAGCCGACGCCGAGTACGTCGTCTTCGGTGGTGTCACCTTCATGGCCGAGTCGGCAGACATCATCACCGACGACGCGCAGACAGTCATCCTCCCGTCAATGGAGGCCTCCTGCCCGATGGCGGGGATGGCCGAAGCGCTGCAGGTCGACGCCGCCTGGGAGGAGATTACGGCCGCGGCGCCGGACAGGGAGATCATCCCGATCACCTACATGAACTCCTACGCGGATCTGAAAGCCTTCTGCGCCGAGCAGGGAGGCCTGGTCTGTACCTCCTCGAACGCCGACCGTGCTTTCGAGTGGGCGTTCGATCGTGGTGACGCGGTGCTGTTCCTTCCCGACAAGCACCTCGGGGAGAACACCGCCCACCAGCTCGGAATGGCCGACGAGATTGCCGTGTGGGACCCGTGGGATCCGACGGGCAAAGACGCTGGCGACGTCGTGGACAACGACATCATCCTCTGGGAGGGGTACTGCCAGGTCCACGAGCGGTTCCGGCCCGAGCACGTGCGGCACGTTCGCGAAGCGTACGAGGACGCCCAGGTAGTGGTTCACCCCGAGTGTCGCCGCGAGGTGGTCGAGCTCGCGGACGTCGTCGGGTCGACATCGACCATCTGCGAGACGGTCGCGGACGCCGACCCCGGCGAGACGTGGGCGATCGGGACCGAAATCCACCTGGCAAACCACCTGGACCGCTGGCATCCCGAGGTCGAGGTGGTGCCGCTGTGCGGGGACGCGTGCATGGACTGCAACGCCATGCGCCAGATCGACCCGAACTACCTGACGTGGGTGCTCGAGGAACTGGTAGCGGGACGCGAGCGGAACGTCATCGAAGTCGCGCCGGACGAGAAAGAACTGGCACAGGTCGCCCTCGACCGCATGCTCGAAATATGACCGTCGGACCGGACGAGACGGACGTCCTCGTGATCGGCTCGGGAATCGCCGGGCTCTCGACGGCACTTGCCGCAGACGGTACCGGCGCGGACGTGACCATCGCCACGAAAGCCGAACGGCCGGAGTCGGCCGCGACGTGGTGGGCGCAAGGTGGGATCGCCGTAACACGCGACGATCCCGACCAGTTCAAATCAGACATCATGGCAGCGTCTGGCGGGACAGCCGACGAGACAGCCGTCGACGTCCTCGTCGAGCACGCAGACGCCGCCGTCCGTGACGTCCTGGTCGAGACGGCCGAGGTCGAGTTCGACACCGACGGGGCGGACTTCGACTACGGCCGCGAAGCTGCCCACGACGAAGCCCGCGTCCTCCACGTCGACGCCGCGACCGGCAAGCACGTCCACATCCCCCTGCTCACCCACGTGGCCGACGAGACAGGTGTCAGGATCCTCGAGGACACGGCTGCCCTCGAACTGATTCGCCACGAGGGGCGCGTCTACGGGGCCATGCTCGAGCGGGACGGTGAATGGTCCCCCACGTACGCCGGGGCAACCGTCCTTGCAACCGGTGGGATCGGCGCGCTGTATCCCCGGTCGACCAATCCGACCGACGCGACCGGTGACGGCATCGCCATGGCTGCACTGGCGGGGGCCGACGTCGCCGACATGGAATACGTCCAGTTCCACCCGACGGCCTACGCGGGACCGGACCCGTTCCTGCTCTCCGAAGCACTCCGCGGCGAGGGCGCCGTCCTCCGGAACGGTGACGGCGATATGTTCGCCGGCGAGTACCACCCCGACGCCGAACTCGCTCCCCGAGACGTGGTCGCCCGTGCCGTCGCCACAGAGCGCGAGACAACCGGCGAGGTCGTTCTCGACGTCACCCCGCTCGACTTCGAATCGGCGTTTCCGAATCTCGCGGCCAAATGCCACGAACGGGGGGTGGACCTCCCGGAGATTCCCGTGGCACCGGCCGAACACTTCCTGTGTGGTGGGATCACCGTCGACGACCGCGGCCGGACGAGCCTCGATCGTCTCTACGCAGTGGGTGAATGTTCGCGAACCGGCGTCCATGGTGCGAACCGACTCGCCAGTACATCCCTACTCGAAGGCCTCGTCTGGGGCCAGCGGGCGGGCGAGACGGCCGCCGGCGCCAGCGTCGAGACAATCGAGGCGCCGGAGTTGCTCGACCGGGATCCAGCGTTGCCTGACACGTTCGCCCGCGAGAAATTTCGTCGACTCCGCCGCGTGATGAGCGAGCACGTCGGTCTCGAACGATCGCCAGAGGGGCTGCGTCGAGCCCAGGGTGTCTTCCGGCGGCTGAAGGGTGAGGTGGATGCCTACGCCCGGACGCGGACGTCCCGGTCGCTCTACGAACTCCGTGCGGCCTCGGTGGTTTCGCTCCTGATCGCCCGGGCCGCAGCAGCGAACGACGAATCCATCGGCTGCCACCACCTCGTCGACGAACCGCCCGCCAAGCCACCCACCACGTCATGATCACCGACGGAACCGTCGAACGATGGCTGGCCGAGGACCTCGGACACCACGACGTGACAAACGACGTACCTGGCGAAATGACTGGCCGGCTTGTGGCGACAGAGGAGGGAGTGGCCGCCGGGGTCGATGCCGCCGCGGCCGTCTTTCGCTTGTTGGACGTCGACGTCGATCAGTCCGCCGAAGCCGGCGACGCACTCGAGGCCGGCGAGACCCTGTTGGAAGTGCACGGCCCCGCACGGTCGGTGCTCCGTGCCGAACGGGTGGCCGTCAACGTGGCCGGCCACGCATCCGGAATCGCCACGAAAACCCGGACAGCCGTCGAAACTGTCGAGGCAGTCGATCCTGCGGTCCGTGTCGCGGGGACGCGAAAGACAACGCCCGGCCTCCGGGGCCTCGAGAAACGGGCGATCGCTGCCGGTGGCGGCGACACCCACCGCCTCGACCTCTCGCATATGGTCATGGTGAAAGACAATCACATCGCCGAACTCGGCATCGACGCCGCCGTCGAGCGCTTCCGAGAGCAGGTTTCGTTCGCGACGAAGATCGAAGTCGAGGTCGCAGTGCCGGAGGACGCCAGTCGGGCCGCAGCGGCCGGCGCCGACGCCGTGCTCTTCGACAATCTTCCCCCGAGTGCCGTCACCGAAGGGGTCGAGACCCTCCCCGACGACGTGATCGCTGAAGCCAGCGGGGGGATCGACATGGACACTCTCGCGGAGTACGCAGCAACAGGCGTCGACGTCGTCTCGATGGGGCGTCTGACCCACTCTGCTCCAGCGCTCGATCTGTCGTTCCGCGCCGGGTAAGACCGGCCGGAACTGGTCGGATCGTACGCTGGCGTCACTCGACCTCAGCCGAAATCGTCGTAGGTTGGCCTGTCGTGCGCGCCAGGAAACGCGTCGACTGGAACTAGCACCTGCTCGCCCGTCGCCATGTCCTTGACGGTGACCTCGTCAGCGGCCAGGTCTCGCTCGCCCACGACAACGACCGTCTCGGCGTTGATCGAGTCGGCATAGTCGAGCTGGGAACCGAACGATCGGTCGGCGAGATCCGACTCCACGACGTGTCCGCGCTCACGGAGGTCACGGGCAATCCGGGCCGCGACGTCCCGGGTGTCGCCCACACGGAGGACGTAGTAGTCTGTCGAGATCGCCTCGGCCGGCCAGACGCCAGCGCGCTGGAGTAACAGCGGGAGCGTCGAATTCATCACGCCCGGGGCGACGCCCACCGCAGGCGTCGGCGGCCCGCCGAAGCTCTCGATGAGGTCGTCGTACCGACCGCCACCGAAGACAGCACGAGAGACCTCGCCGGTCGCATCGAAGCACTCGAAGACGACGCCGGTGTAGTAATCGAGTCCCCTGGCGGTCTCGAGTGAAACGTCGCAATACTCGGCGATCCCGAAGTCCGCTGCAGCCCCGAGGACGGCCCGGAGATTCTCCACCGCGTCCGCGACGCGATCTGTGCCCGCAAATTCGACCAGCGCGTCCAGGTCGTCGGTCCCGAGCAGATCGTCGAACTCGCGAGCTTGTGCCCCCGACAGCCCGGCAGCTTCGAGCTGCCGATAGAACTCGGCGGGCTCGATCTTCGCGGACTTGTCGACGGCTCGAATGGCGGCTGCTTCGTCGACGTGGGCGTCGAACGCCGACAGGAGTCCCCCGAGGATATCGCGGTGAGAGACCCGGAACGCGAAGTCCTCGCTCGTGAGTCCGAGGGTCGTCAGGGCATCGGCGGCGACAGCCATGATCTCGGCATCCGCCGTCGGTTCGGCCGAGCCGATGACGTCGACGTTTGTCTGGTAGAACTCCCGAAACCGACCCTGTTGGGGTTCCTCGTACCGCCAGAACGGGCGCGTCGAGAACCACTTGATCGGTTTGGACAACGCCTGCCCGCGGGCGACCACCATCCGGGCGACCGTCGGCGTGAGTTCAGGGGTGAGCGCGACCTCGCGACCGCCACGGTCCTCGAACGCGTAGAGCTCCTCGACGATCTCCTCGCCGCTCTTGTCGATGTACAGCTGTGTCTCCTCGATTGCCGGCGTGGCGATCTCCCGGAACCCGTACCCCCGGGCCACGTCCTCCACGGTATCGATCACCTCGCGGTGGGCCGCCATCTCCCCGGGATAGACATCGGCGAAGCCCTTGACCCGCTCGTACATGCCCCGGCGTTCGGCAAGGCTGCGCTTCAACCTGTCCTTCGCGGTCAACGCCCCACCAGCGAACTCGTTCCCGACTCACACCAAAGAAGTGAATCCGCGTTCGGTCACACCCCGTCCCCGACCGATGGCCGACCGCCGCAGTGGCTCACCGCCGTCTGATGTCGAAGCTCTTCGAATCGGGCGTGAGTTCCTGTAGGAGCTGTTTCATCTGGTCTTCGTCGATCTGTTGCTGGATGCGGCCGCTCTGGGCCAACGCCACGAGCTGTTGTTCGACTTGCTCGCCGACCTCGGGCTTTGACATCTTGACGGTATTGAGGCGTTTCCGGGCACCATCCGTGAGATGCTGGCGGAGCACCGCCTTGCGCTGGGCCTCGGCCTGCTCACGCTGGGCTTCGACAGCTTCCTCGTCGGCTCCCTCTGCCCGGTCTTGGAGCTCCGCCATCTTCTCCTCTCGGAGCCGTTCGAGTTCCTCCTCGCTTGGGTCGCCACTCATACCCAGCGATTGGCGAGTCGCCGGGAAAATCATTTCGGAGCGGGCCACGGCCGCTACACGCTCGCGACGGCTTCCTCGATCTCCGACCGTGGCACGGGACTGATCCAGTCGTCGGCGAGCCAGACGTGCTCGATGGTGCCGTCACCGTCCAGCACACAGACTGCCCGTCGGGCGGTTCGGACGTCGGCCATCCCCTCGCGCCGCTCCAAGAGGTCGTACGTCTCGGCGATCGAGCCCTCGACATCGGCAAATATCCCGAATGGGCTCTCCCGCTCCCTGATGAAGGCGTTGACGGCGTACGGGCCGTCGCGGTGGATGCCGTGCACCGGGACGCCATCGAACGCGTGCCAGCCGGCCGTCTCGTAGCGGGTCCACCAGTTGGTTGCGATGGCACTGAAGACAAACCCGCCGAAGACGAGGACGGCACCGCGCTCACCGATCGAGCCGGCGAGGGCGCGCGATCGAAACGTCTCACCGTCACAGTACAATCCCTCGAAGGCCGGTGCCGTTTCGCCTGCGCGTGGTGGCATACCATGGGCTGGAGGGCCGGGAGCGTAAGGGTTGGGTGGGACGAAGCGAGCCCGAGCCGGGCTTTGGACAGAGCGTCTGTGCGACGGCCGGGCCGAATCCTCGTCCACGAGCCCGGGCGGGGGGAACGTTCTTTACGCGCGCAACCAAGGCATCACGTATGACGCTGACACTGTACCGCCTCGAGGGGTGTCCGTACTGTGAGTACGCCGTTGACGCACTCGAGGAACTCGACCTCGAGTTCGAGAGTATCTGGGTGGAGGGCCTCCACTCGAAACGGGACGAGGTCAAGCGGGTCTCCGGGCAGCGCCAAGTCCCGGTCCTGGTCGACGACGAATACGGCGTGACGATGGCCGAAAGCGACCGGATCGTCGAATACATCGAGCAGACGTACGCTGACGGGAAGTCTGTCGAGGCCGAACTCGCCTTTTAGAGCTCGTGGGGATCCAGGCCCGGATCCTCCACTGGCGGCGCACCAAGAGCAAGCACGACGCCGCGATCATCACCGATATAGCGGTGCCCGTGTCCGATTTTCGGTTTGGCGGCCCAGAAGGCCCCCGGCCCGACTTCCCGCAGTTCAGTCTCACCTGATCGACCGAGCTTGAGCGAGAACTGGCCCTCGATGACGTAGAAGACCTCCTCCTGCTCGCTGTGGGCGTGGTAGTTGATCTCCTCGCCCGGCTCGAAATACCAGACCGCGGCCCGCAGATTTTCGAGTCCGAGTGCGTCGCCGATGGCCCGGATATCCAAGTCGGGCGGGATCTCCTCGACCTCGGAAAGGTCGGTCACTGGCACGTCCTCGAGGTGGGTCACTTCGTAGCCCATGCCCCCATTCGACTCGGACTGGCGCCAAAAAGGTTGAGTTCGACGACGTCACGGTGAGCCGTGCCAATCGGCACGCGCTACTCGCGCGGGTGAGTGCCCCCGGGAACGTCGTCGATACAGCCAGACACACGACGGCTCGAGGCGAGTAAGGCTGGCAGGGGGACGCGAAAGAATCAGTCGTCGGCGGCCGCCCGGTCGCCGCGGTGGTAGGAGCCGATGTCGAACTGCTGGTCGAAGGAGTCGAACTTCTCCGGGCCGATGTACTCGATGGTCTGCTGGAGATTGTCGTTCGAGACCGTCCGCTGGAGCTCGGCCATGTTGAAGGAGTACGACTCGTAGGTGTCCTCTTCTTCGTCTGGCGGCCCGGTCAGTCGCTCAAGGTACTCGTAGATCTTCGGCTCGTAGACTTCAGTGACGATGTCGGGATCCTCTTCGGCGAGTTTCTTCAGCATCCACCGCCCGTTGGTGATGTGGCGTCCCTCGTCCTGGCGGATGTAGCCGACGCCCTCCTGGAAGCCGGGCAGGACCTCGACGCCGACGTCTTTCGAGACCTCCTCGAAGACGTTCTCGAAGATCTGGTAGCCGGCCTTCGCGAGCTGGGCCTCCACGATGCCCATGTAGTGCATGACGCCCTCACCGAGGATGTATCGAAGCTCGTGCTGGTCGCCGGTCCGGGCCACGTGACGCATCCGTTCACCGATTTCCTCCAAATCGTCCACCAGGAACTCCTTGAGATCGGGGTTCTGCCAGTACTTCGACTCCTCATAGGAGTCGATGTGGGTTTCCTGGGTTCCCATGACTTCCTCGAAATACCGGGCGAAGAAATCAGTGTGTTTGGCCTCCTCGTAGAGGTGGGTGGTCAGGAACATCTCCATCTGGATCGTGTCGAACGGTGCGTCTTCCAACTTATCCACGATGGTGAAGTAGGGCACCAAGGTCCGGGTTACTGACTCCTCACCCTCGTAGAACCCGATGAAGGTCCCCATGATCTCTTCTTTCTGGGACTCGTCGAAGCCCTCCTGCCAGTGGACCTTGTCCTCGGAGAAGTCGATGTCCGAGGGGTCCCAGGTCCCCTGTCGTTTCGCTTTGTCGAACAGTTCGTAGGGCTTTTCCTTGTGTGCGAAGTCAACGGCCATATCGGTTGTCTGTTTATTCTCCGTCCTCTTAATATCTAGCCTCGAATCCGGCCCATGGGACCCCGAACCGCAAGAATAGCGCACAAAACTGACGGGTGACAGCCGGGTCCCGGTCGAGACCAGCAGCCGGTTGTCGTACCTTCGAGGGAAGGATTTGCCGGCGGGCGGGAAGTGCACTCCCGCACCTTACACGAGTACCGTGGGTTTGCTCGCGTTTCACAAGCTTTAGGTCCCGACTCGGGAAGCATCCGCAAATGGCCGTCACGTCGCCCATTCGAGCGGAGTTGGTGTGGGCCATATGACCGAGGGCGAAACACGGCAGTTTTCGAACGCAGAGGTTCGAACCATCGCCTTGGCCATCATTGCCGGCGTCGTCTTCGGTGGCGTCGCCACCGGCGTCGCGTTTCCGACGCTCCCGCTCCTCGACGACTATCTGGGTATCAGTGCCGTCGTCCTTGGCCTCATCCTCTCCGCAAATCGGTTTACGCGGATGTTGATGAACGCCCCGGCCGGGACGGCCATCGATCGCTTCGGGGCGCGGCGACCGATGATTGCCGGCCTCTACGGCCAAGCCCTCGCTCCGTTCGGGTACTTGGTCGGCATGGTGACTCCGGCTACGACAGTCGCCGTCCTCCCCGTGATTGGCGAGGTGTCTGCAGCTGGCGTGGTGTTCTTTCTTGCCCGCATGGTGTGGGGAGTGGCGAGTGCCTTCGTCTTCCTCGGTGCCTTCGCGACGATCACGCACGTGACCACCCAGGAAAACCGCGGCCGGTGGCTGGGATTTATGCGTGGCGGGCAGTCGATCGGTTTCCCCAGCGGGCTCGTCCTCGGCGGTTTTCTGGCCGACCTCTACAGTCCGGAGGTCGCGTTTCTCGCGGCCGGAATTCTCGCGTTACTCGCGGGGACTATTGCCGCACTTGTGCTCCCGCGAGTCAGACCGGAGACGCAAAAACGCGCCCGGATCCGGGACATTCCATCGATGATCGGCCGCCAGCCGCTCATCTTTCCGATCGGGCTCGGCAACCTCGTTATCCGGTTCATGTTCGGCGGTGTATTACTCGCTACAGTCGCCCAGTACGCCGACGCCTACGGGATGCAGCTCTCAGTGCTGAGTGCGGCCGGGATCAGCGGGGCCGTCCTCGCGTTCGGAGCCATCACGTCCGGCACGGCAACGGTCGTCAGCGGCCGCATCTCCGATGCCGTGTCGAACCGCATTTTCGTGACGATCCCACCGTTTGCCGCCATGGCAGCTGGACTGTACCTGTTGGCTGTCGCCCCGCAGATCGAGGCTTTGTTCGTGGCGTCGGCGCTCATCGGCATCGGGTCCGGCGGCATCGGTCCACCGTTGCTCGCCCTCGTCGGTGACATGACGCCAGGCGACGAACTCGGCCGCATGGGCGGCGTCTACAACTTCATGGGCGACGTCGGTGGGACCGGCGGCCCGTTGCTCGCGCTGCCCCTCGTCGCCACCTATGGCTTCCACCTCACGTACGTGGTCTGTGCGGCAACGGTCCTGCTGGCCGGCGTCCTCGTTGTCTTGCCACTCCTTCACCGCAACGTCGCGACACTCACCGGGGTCAGCACATAACGCCGGCGCGTGATTTATTGGGGCTGCCCACCCACCCATCCCCACCATGTCCACACGCGACCGCGTCGTGAAAGGCGCCATCAGGGGCCTGACCCGGCTCCGGTTCGGAATCACGAGCCGGTACCGGGCCGCCGTCGCCGAGTACACCGACGACCCGGAGCGGCCCTGGTTCGAAGAGTACGCCGTCTTCGGCATCCCGGAGACGCTGGAACCGTATCCCGAGATTCCGCTTCACCAGTTCCTCTACGACGCCGCCGAGGAGCATCCGGAGAGTGGGCTCATCCAACGAGACGTCACGGTCACGTATCCGGAATTGCTCGCCGATGCGGAACGCCTCGCGACGGCCCTCGCCGACCGTGGGTTGGACCCGGGCGACCGCGTCGCGACTATTCTGCCGACCTCAGTGCAGTTCGCCGTGGTGGATTCGGCCATCTCCATCGCGGGTGGGGTCCACGTGCCAAACGACTTCCTCGACGCCACCGAGGATCTCGAATACCGCCTCCAAAAAGCCGACGCCGAGCTTCTCGTCGGACACGACGCCCACGAGGACCTCGTGTTCGACCTGGCCGAGACGGTGGACATCGACGACGTGATTCTCACGACGCTCGTCGACTACAGCACCGATCCGCCGGACCACGACGACCACCCCGAAGCAGACTGGCTTCCCGAGGTGATCGCCTCCGTGGACCGCGACCCGCCGACCGTCGACATCGATCCGGCCAGTGACGTCCACACGCTTCTGTTTACGGGCGGGACGACCGGTAAACCGAAAGGAGTCCAGCTCTCCCACCGGAACCTCGTCGCGAACGTCCTCCAGGCTGACGCCCTCACCAACGCCATCTCGACCGGTGACTCGACGTCGCTCATGGCCCAGCCGATGTACCACGCGTACGGGTATACCTCGCTGCACGGCCAGATCCAGGGCGGGAGTTCTGTGGCGCTGATCGACGACGCTCGCGACGTCGACCTGATGAGTCGGCTCATCGAGGAACACGACATCCGACTCGTCTCTGGCGTCCCGACGCAGTTCATGGAACTGTTAGAGGAGCACGTCGATCGGAACCTGATTGCCCTCTCTGGTTCGGCACCGCTTGCGGACGAAGTCAAAAAGGAGTTCGAAGAACAGCACCTCGGGATCACGCAAGGCTACGGGCTCTCGGAGATGTCCCCCACGACGCACGCCGACATCCGTGGATTGATCGACTCGATCGCGGGGACGCAGACCGACGACGAGCGCTTCGACCACCCCTGTATCGGCATCCCGATTCCCGATACACAGATCAAACTCGTCGACGTGGACAGCGGCGACGAGATCGCGGTCTCGACGGCTGTCGCCGAGGAGCGTTCGGGCGAACTGCTGTTGAACGGGCCCCAGCGGATGCTCGGCTACCTCGATCGGGCCGACCCTTTCGACGACGAGGGCTTCATCCCGACAGGCGACGTCGTCAAAATCGATCCCCGGGGGCGATTCTACGTCGTCGACCGGGTCAAGAACATGGTCAACGTGTCCGGGCTCAAAGTCTACACGAACGAGGTCGACGAGATTCTCTACGAACTCGACGGCGTGCGACGACCGGCGACGGTCGGCGTTCCCGACCCAGAGCGGCCAGGCAGCGAACGCGTCAAAATTTTCATCGAACCCGAACCCGGCGCGGATCTCTCCAAAGCGGCCGTCCGCGACCATCTCGAGGGCCGCGTCTCAAAGCAGGCAATGCCGAGCGACGTGGAGTTCGTCGACGAGATGCCACTGACCGACGTCGGCAAGATCAACAAACAGGTGCTGAAGGAACGAGCCGATCCGGACGACGTAACCGAGTAACGGCGACGTCGGAGGTCAGCTCCAGGGGACCGAGACAGACGTCGAGCGGCCGTCGAGGTACCGAACCCCGTGGCTGACGAGGAGAAGCCCGAGGACGACAGCCGCGCCGAGCTTGGCCGGTCTGAGTGGGACGAACAAGCCCGCGGCGGCCAAAAACGCCAGCGCCCGCTCCGGTCGGGTGTAGTGAGTCAGGAGGAAGTTCTCGAACGCCGAGACCAGCACGACAATGGCCAACAGGACGGACACACCCGCAGTGGCGATGTCTACCAGCGATCCCTGGGCGATGATTGCCGGCTCGTACAGCCACAGGAACGGAAGCAGGTACGCCGGGAAGGCAAACCGCATGGCGTACTTGCAGGTCTGAAGGAAACTCCCGTTGGATATCCCACAGGAGACCAAACACGCACCCGCCACCGGCGGCGAGATCGCCGAGAGGATCGCGAAGTAGAACACGAACATGTGCGCACTGATCGGTACGACGCCGAGTTGGATCATCGCGGGGGCTGCAAGCAGCGCGACGATGAGGTACGCCACGATCGAAGGCGCGCCAAACCCGAAGACGATGCCGACTGCTGCGGCCATGATGGAAAGAAAGAGCAGCTCCGAACCGATGGGCATCGTCATCGCGAGGGTTCGTGAGGTCGCCAGCATGGTCGAGGCGATCTTCTGGAGCACCCCCGTCATCTGGAAAATTTCGATGATCCAGGCAATCTCTGCAATGACGATCATGATGGCAGCCATCGAGCGGGCAGCGCTGTCACTCGCCCGCACGAGCGTGACCCCCGACGCTTTCAGGCCTGCGACGAGTTCGTCCCGATGGCTGACGAGGCGGTGGGCTACAAAGAGGACGACCAGCGACTGGAGGCCCCGCCAGCCAGCGATCTCAGCGGACGCCCCCTCAACGAGCACGTAGATGATGACAAGCAGGGGGACAAACAGGTAACTCCGCACGAGCAACGAGCCCAGCGAGACTTGCTCGGCGGTGTCGATCGGCTCGAAGCCGAGTTTGACCGCCCGAATATGGACAGTCAGCGAAATCGCCAAGTAGTACAGGAACGCCGGAATGGCGGCGGCCACGATGACGTGGAGGTACGGCACGCCGAGAATGGCGGCCATGAGAAAGGCTGTCGCCCCCATGATCGGTGGCGTAATCTGGCCACCCGTCGATGCGACGCTCTCGACGGCCCCGGCGAAGTTCCGATTGTAGCCGAGCCGTTTCATCAGGGGAATCGAAAACGAGCCTGTGGCGGCGACATTTGCGATGGCAGACCCACTGAGCATCCCAAGAAACCCACTCGAGATGATAGCCACCTGCGCCGGTCCGGATCGAAACCGGCCGGCGACTTTCATGGCGAAATCGCCGAAGAAGCGAGAGCCACCGAGGTGGAGCAGGAAGATACCGAAAAAGATGAAGATGGTGATCAGCCTGGCCGACAGCTCCATGAAGAATCCGAAAATGCCACCGAGATTGGGGACGGCAACGCTCGTCACCATTCGCGTCAAGGACACACCGCCGTGCCCGAGTGTGCCCGGCACGAGATTGCCGAACAGGCCATAGAGAAGGGCGAAGAGACCAAGCGCCACGAAGGGGAGCCCCACCACGCGACGAGCTCCTTCGAGAGTTACCAGCACGAGTAACGTCGAGACGATGACGTCGGCCTCGTTCGGTGCACCCGCTCGGAGGTGCAGGGTCTCCCAGTTGAGAAAGACGTACAGCGAGCCAGCCACGAGGATCGCGAGCACGAGAACCGAGAACGCGTCATAGGCATACCGGAACCGCCGGTTCTCGCTCGTCGAAAATGTCGCGAGGAATATCAGCGCGCCCATCAACATGAAGTGCGATGCGGTAAACCGGATCCCGCGCAGGTACGGAAAATCAACCCCGACAAGGAAGGCTGCGTGCCACAGGAGGACAAACACGGCAAAGGCTGACGTGACGAGGTACAGCAACCGTGTCGCATCGCTCGTGGTATAGTAGGCGACGGACTCGCTGTCCGTCTCCTCGTCTTGGTCCGCGATCGATGTCGTCGTCGACTCGATGACCGACGCGATGTACTCGTCGATCGACTCACGGTACCGTGCTGGAAAGAGGTCCCAATTCCGGGGGCCGGTTGGCATCTTATCGTTCCGCGGCGGCGAGGTCGTCGTTCCACACGTCCGCGTCTTCCATGGCCGCCACCGCACCGGGGTGGAACGGGGCTGCCTCGGAGTCCGACACCGGCAGGGCAGTCGCGTAGTAATCCGTGTCTTCGGCAAAGCCGGCCCAGAGCGCCGTCGCGTCGGCGAGCTCGTCGCTGGACTCGATCGCGACTCGCGTGAGTTCCCTGGCCACGTCGTCACTCACGTCGAGGGTTGTGAACAACGTGTTCGTTCCGGCGACGGTCCGGTAGGAGTCCTGATCGGCGACAGCCGAATTCTGGTGGGCGTGCTGGAACGTCTCGAGGGGGAAGTCGAACATGACGCCTCCCTCGGCGTACCCGAGCCCGAGGATTTCGCCACCGCGCTGCAGCCGCTCAAGCCGTTCCTGCGCGGCCGGGACGATCAGCTTTGCCTGTTCGTCTCGCTGGAGGTACTCCTGGGTCGTCGGACCGAGAACTGTGTTGACGGATCCGGTGAGCACCGAGTCGAGTTGCCCCTCTCTGAGTTGACGGTACGCGTCCTCTGCACCGAGCCGTCGCACCTCCATACTGTCGAGATCAATTCCGTTGATCTGGCAGTAGATCGTGAAGTACGTGTGAGCGGCAGATCCCGGTGGACCGGTCGATACCGAGGAGTTCTCGAGGTCCTCGATGTAATCGATCCCGCTCCCAGTCCGCGCGAACGCAATTGGGAACGGGTAAACCATGTTCGTAAACAACGCATGAAGACCGGAGTGTTCCTCCTGAAAGGGTCGGACCCCCAGTGCGGCCGCCTGGAAGTTCGGCGTAGTCGTCGCCCCCATATCGAATTCGCCGGACGAAACGCCGCGCACGTTCGCATCCAACCCCCCGGTCGTCTGGACGTTGACTTCGACCGGCGGGCTTGCCTGTTGGCCGACCTGTTCGCTCCAGGGCAGCGCTGCCTGGAAATTTGCGCTTCCCTGCTCGGAGCCGGCGTAGGTCAGATTCGTCGTTTCCTGGGACCCGCAGCCCGCCAGTCCGGCCAAGCCAGCCACGGAGACGCCCGCGGTGACTTTCAAGTACGAACGTCGACCGATTCGAGACCCCGTTTCCATGCGACCGTTCGTGGTGCCACGTCCCATGGTAGGTTCCCGCATACGACTATCGTAAACTTTGGGGTTCGATAACCTAGTTCAACGTGTAAACCAACGTGCCGGTTATTTCCACTCCACCATCGGCGGCAGTGTCACTCCGATCGCGTCAGCGTCGCCGCGATCGCGGTGCTCGACGACTGGTGGAACAGACCCTGAGAGCCAGTCGATTCGAGTCCCTATCCGTGCGGAGCGAACCGAGGCCACTCGCCGACACACTGACGCCACGAACGGCCAGAAAACCCGCGCGAATCCTCGATCAGGTGTACGCT
Organism: uncultured Halobacteriales archaeon; assembly: GCA_964383875.1. Lineage (GTDB taxonomy): Archaea > Halobacteriota > Halobacteria > Halobacteriales > Haloarculaceae > CAYLJD01. Next base: position 13,946 of record CAYLJD010000003.1, on the reverse strand, counting down.
TGCAGATCGGTCAGCTCGTAGCCCACGACCAATTTCTGGATTTCCGTCGTGCCGTCGGGAATCGTCATGGTGCGGGCGTCGCGGTAGTACCGCTCGAGCGGGTAATCCTCCGAGAGGCCGTTTGCACCGAAGACCTGCAGCGCGTCGTCGGTCACGTCGACGGCTTTCTCACAGACCCAGCCCTTCGACAGCGACGAGAGCATCCGAGCCTCCGGGTCACCGGCCGCGATTCGCTCGGCCGTGTGCCTGGAGAGCAATCGGCCGGTCTCGAGGCCGGCCCGAATCTCGAAGAGCTTGTCCTGAATGAGTTGGTGCTGACCGATCGGCTTCTCGAAGACCTCGCGGTCGGTTGCGTAGTCGAGGGCCGCTTCGTAGGCTGCCTGCATGATCCCCACAGAGATCGACGCCATGCCGTTTCGCATCGTCGCGAACATCGAGTTCAACGGGTCACCGCCCGGCCCACCGAGGAAGCCGCCACCGCTGCTGTCACCCTCCTCGATGGCATTCATGACCGCTGTCGAGAGCTTGTTTTCGGACGGGATTCGACAGTCGTCGAAGAACATCTGGCCCGTCGGCGATCCTTTCCACCCGAGCTTGTGGAGTTCGCTGGTGTCGAAGTCGGTGTGTTTCGCGTCGACGAGAAACATGTCGCGGTTGTCGGCCTCCTCGTCCCAGGCCACCACGAGGGCGATGTCGGCGATCGGTGCGTTCGACACCCAGGTCTTCTCCCCGTCGATGACGTACTCGTCGCCGTCTAGACGGGCTCGCGTCGCTGGTTCTTTGGTGTCGGACCCGCCGGAGGGCTCGGTGATCGCAAAGCACCCAACCAGCTCGTCGTTCGCCAGCTCGTCGGCGTAGACTTCCCGCGTCGCCGGGAACATGTCGAGCATCCCGATCGGCATGCACATACCCATCGTGACCTGGAGGCTCGGCCAGACCCGAGAGACTTCCTCGCTCACGATGGTGCTGGTCAACGGATCGTCGAAACTCTCCTCGGCGTAGGGCCCCACATCGATCTCCGCCATCGTCCGCATGTACTCGACCGCCTCGTCGTGGGTCAACGGCTCTCGATCGGCCTCCGGGAGGTCCGGCGCAATCTCGTTGTCCATGAACTCGCGGATAGTGTCTCGCACCATCCGCTGTTCGTCGGTGAGATTCATCGCCAGTCACCTGCGTGGTTCATATCACCGAAGTATCCAGTGGGGCCATAAAACATTGCCGCAGTTGTGGATCCTCCGTTGGCAGATCAACTGGAGATGTCCGTCATATCCGGTCTTGCTCAGTCTCTTGCCCCTGTGTGTCAATCTCTACCGGAACCTATTAGCCCGCAAGTTCGCAACCGAGGCCATGGAGTTTCGCTTCTCGGACGAACACCGCTTGCTCCGGGACACGATCCGGGACTTTCGCGACAACGAGATCCGGCCGATCGTGGATTCGCTGGACCCGGACGCGACCCACGCGCCGGCCGAGATCCAGGCCGCGCTCCGCGAGAAAGCCAAGGAGATGGGCCTCTGGGCGATGGGGATTCCCGAAGCGTACGGCGGCGGGGGGCTCGGCATCCTCGGTCGGGCAATCGTCCAGGAGGAACTGGCCAAGCACCGACTCGGTCTGTACAATCCTGGCCTCGGTGCACTCGAGCTGACGCCAGGGATCGGCGTCGGCTCACCCGAGGTCTACTTGGAGACCGCGACCGACCACCACGTCGAGACGTTCATCGAACCGGCGATGCGTGGCGAACTCACCGGCTGTTTCGCCCTGACCGAACCCGCGGCAGGGTCCGATCCGACGAACATGGAGACTCGGGCTGTCAGGGACGGTGACGAGTGGATGATCGACGGCGAAAAGCGGTTCATCACCAGGGCCGGCTTCGCGGACTACGCCATTCTGTTCGCCAGGGGGATCGTCGACGGCACTGACGAGGGCATCACCGCGTTCCTCGTCGACACCGACGCCGAGGGGTGGACGATCCATCGACGGATGGATGTGATCCGGCCCCTCGACCCGTTCGAGGTCCACCTCGATGGGCTCCGGGTGCCGGACGCCGACCGATTCGGCGAGGTTGGCGGGGGGCTCGAACTGGCCGCCAGCGGCATTCGGGCGAGTCGCGTCGGCTACGCGGCCGCGCACATCGGCGTGGCGATCCGGGCCATGGAGCTGGCGGTCGAATACGCCAAGGAGCGCGGGACCTTCGGAGAACGACTGGCCGACCGCCAAGCCGTCCAGTGGATGATCGCCGACTCCGCCGTGGAGATTCACGGCGCACGGTTGGCCGTCTACGACTGTGCGTGGAAGGCCGACCAGGGAATCGACGTCCGCCACGAGGCGTCGATGGTCAAGCTCCAAAGTGCAGAGATGCTCCGAGACGTCCTCGATCGGGCCATGCAGATCCACGGCGGCCTCGGGATGAGTAAGGACCTGCCCCTCGAACGGTGGTACCGCGAGGCACGCATTCGCCGGATCGGCGAGGGACCCTCGGAGATCCAGCGGCGTACGATCGCACGGAACCTGATCAAGAACTACGAACCAATCGACCTCATGGAGAAACTTCAATGACCGACGACAATCTCCTCGAACCCAAGGTCAACCGGCCGCCGGCAGAGATCGGCCGCGAGGTTATGCGCCTCGCGAAAAAACACGGCGCCGTCCGCGTCGAACCAGGCGACAGCGAGTGGGACGTCGCCGTCTACCCCGCCGAAGACTGACCGGTCAGTCCCGCGGGGCGAAGACCGGCAGGTGTATCTCGGGGTCCGTGGCGATCTGGCGGAATTCCACTTCGACGGCCTGGCCCACCGAGACGTCAGCAGGGGCATCGGCGATCACATGTGTGGTCAGCCTGACGGCGCGCCCGCTCGGATTCGCCGCCGGGAGGTCGAGTTCGACCAGCGCAACGATGTACGGCAGTTCAGAGTCGTAGCCCGGTTGGCCGGCGGTGTGACAGACGGTATACGTGTACACCGTCCCTGTCCCCTCGACCGATTCGAAGTCCAGGTCCCGCGACCAGCAGTGCCGACAGAGACGGCGCGGATAGAACTGGCGTTCACCGCACGCGTCACAGTGCTGGACGACCAGGCGCCCCTCGGCGGCCGCGTCCCAGAATGGAGCGGACTCGGGATCAATGGCCGGGACTGGCTTCTCGGCCCACGCGTCGTAGTCGATCATCGTGCCACCTCCGAAAGGAGTGCAGTGGCGTGGGCAGACAGGACGCCGCCGGCCCCATGAGCCAGCGCCACGTCGACGTCGGGCACCTGCCGCTCGTCGGCCGTCCCGCGAACCTGCCGGACGGCCTCAATAAGTGGGAAGATGCCGTAGGTCCCCGGGTGCAGATACGAGAGGCCGCCACCGTTGGTGTTGATCGGTATCGACCCACCGGGTGCCGTCTCGCCGTCGACGAAGGGGCGCGTCCCCTCGCCGCGGTCGGCCAGGCCGACGCTCTCGGTCAGCAGTGCCGTCGTGATGGTAAAGGAGTCGTAGAGTTCGGCGACGTCGACGTCTGTCGGTTCGAATCCGGCCATCTCGTACGCCTGGCTGGCGGTCCGTGCCGCGGCCGGGAGTGTCAGATCGGGCATCTGGCTGATGTGGTCGTGCGTGTGCGTAGTGGCCAGCCCGTCGATGGCGACCGGCACGGCACCGTCTGCCGATACACGCTCGGACGCCGTCACCACCAGCGCGCCTCCGGCATCGCTGATGAGACAGCAATCCAGCTTGTGCAGCGGCTCGCAGACCGGATCGGAATCGAGGACGTCACGGACAGTGAGGTCGTCACGCATCATCGCCGTCGGGTTCAGCTGCGCCCACTCGCGAGTCGAGACCGCGACCGCCGCCAGATCCTCGCGGGTGACGTCGAACTCGTGCATGTACCGTCGGGCGGCCATCGCGTACGCGCCGATCGGGAACTGCATCCCGTAGGGGGCCTCGAACTGACGAGTGAGGATCGGTGCCTGCGGCGGATACTGGTTGCGTCCCTGCCGGCGGTCGGTGTAGTTCGTGCTCCCGTAGGTGATCACGGCGGTGTCAATGAGCCCGGCCTCGATGGCCAGTTTCGCGTGCTGGAGGTGGCTGAACGCCGACGCACCGCCGACGTCGTTCGAGCTCGACACCCGCGGCTCGATTCCAAGGTACTCCCCGACAGTCACCTGCGGGAAGTGATAGCGCTCCCTGAAGCCGGAGCCCTGGATGAACAGGCCGTCAACCGCCGCCGGCGCCGTGTCGGCGTCCCGCATCGCGTTCTCGGCGGCCTCCGCTTGGAGCTGCAGGACGGTCTTGTCCGGAACGCGACCGACCTCGTCGGCTTCGGCGGCACCCGCGATCACGGCGTCGCGTCCCGCCATCCTACTGCCCCACCCACTCGGGCGCCCGGCCCTCGCGAAACGCCTCCACGCCTTCCTGTGCGTCCGCGGTCTCGTGGAGGTGCCGGCTGAAGGATTCCTCCAACCGAATCCCGTCGGCGAGTGGCAGGTCACGACCCCGCTCTGCCAGTTCCTTGATCGCCTGCATCGCCAGCGGCGCGTTCTCGAGCAGGCGAGCGGCGTAGTCCTCCGCAGTCGCCAGCACGTCGTCCGGCTCGACCACCTCGTTGACAAGCCCCCATCTGGCGGCCTCGGCAGCGTCGATGCGGTCGCCGGTCAGGAGCAGTTCTTTTGCGATAGCGTCGGGCAACTGGCGGATCGTGCGCTGGGTGCCGCCGTTGCCCGGCAGGATGCCACGCTTCACCTCCGAGAGGCCGAAGGTCGCGTCGGTTCCGGCGATCCGGATATCAGTCGCGAGCAGCAGCGTCAATCCGCCCGCGAGACAGTAGCCGTTGACCGCGGCCACGATCGGCTTCCAGACCTCGAGGCCGTTGTTTAGAATCGGCTCGTCCTGCGTGCGCCAGAAGTCGTCCCACCCATCCTCGCCGGGCGTGATGGTCGCCTCGAGGTCCGCCCCCGAAGAAAACGCCTCGTCGCCGGCGCCGGTGACGAGTGCCGCCCAGACCGCGGGATCGTCCCGGATCGCGATCCAGGCCGCCGAGAGCGCCTGGTACGTCTCTGGATCCATCGCGTTGTGCGTCTCGGGGCGGTCGATCGTCACTCGCGCAAGGTGGTCGTCGACCTCGTAGTGGACCTTCTCCGTTGACTCGAGTGTGGTCTCCTCCGCCATGCGATGGGGGATCGGCGGGGAGCAATAATACGTTGGGGTGGCGACGAACCGGGCCGGGAGCTGAATCGCCCGGCATGACACCTGACGGCACTGAGAACAGTCAATCGCTTTTTGGTCCGGTCGGGCAAACGTACAGTCACCATGCGCGTATTACTCCCGGTCGACACGGACGAAGACCGGGCGGTCGCGGCTGCAGAGACCGTGACCTCGATACCGAACGCTGCCGACTCGGTGCAGGCCACGATACTGAACGTCGAAAGGCAGGTCGAAGTCCGGGACGAAGGTGGGCACATCCAGTCGTCGGAGTAATCCGACCCAGAGACCTTCCCGCTGAGCGTCGGCAAGGCAGTGGACGTGCTGGAGAACGCCGGCGTTGCGGTCGGGAAGCGACGAGTCCACGCCGATCCGGCGGAAGCGATCATCGAAATGGCCGAAGAAATCGGCGCGGATCGGATCGTCATGGCCGGGCGAAAGCGGACACCTGTCGGTAAGTCCTGTTCGGTAGCGTCACACAGTCCGTCCTGCTCACAGCCGAGACGCCGGTCACCGTCATCGCGACATAGGGCGTTCGAGCACCCGAGCACCAACACGAAGAGCGAGCCGTCGGCCCAGACGAGGCTCGGAACGGGGCCTTATTGCCGGGGGTGGCGTATCCGCAAACATGATCGAAAACCGGTCGGCTCTCGCTGCCTCGGGGCGTCACGACGTCGCACTCGACTGCATCGAGGCCGGGCTCGACCGGGTCCGTCCGGAGCGAATCGTCGATGATGCCATGGCCGTCGACGGTGCCGTGTTGACGGTCGACGGCTCCACATACGATCTCGGCGCGTTCGAGGAGGTCGTCGTGGTGGGTGGCGGGAACGCGGCCGGGCATCTGGCCGCATCGGTGGAGGGGGTGCTTGGCGAGCGGATCCAGACCGGCGTGGTGGTCACCGACGTGCCGTGCGAGACGGCCCGCATCGAACAGATTCGCGGTGCCCACCCAATCCCTGACGAGGCAGCGGTGGCCGGCGCGCGCCAGGTGCTCGAGAGAGTCCAGGCAGCCAACGGAGACACGCTCGTTCTCGCCGTGCTCAGTGGTGGGGCAAGCGCTCTGTTGCCCGCGCCGGCGGACCCGGTCAGTCTGGCCGACCTGCAGACGGTCACTGACCAATTGCTGCAGGGCGGGGCGGCAATCGAGGAACTCAACGCCGTCCGGAAGCACCTCTCGAGGCTCAAAGGGGGACAGCTGGCACGGGCCGCGGCTCCAGCAACAGTGGTCGGTCTCGTGGTCAGTGACGTCGTCGGCAACCGTCTCGACGTCATCGCGAGCGGGCCACTGTCGCCCGACACGTCGACGTTCGAGGAGGCACAAACAGCCCTCGAGGCATACGATATTGGGGTGCCGGACGGGGTTCGCGAGCGCCTGGCGGCCGGTGCCGCAGGAGACATCCCGGAGACCCCACACCCGGGCGACGACGCCTTCGACACGGTGTCGGTCCACGTCATCGCCGATGGGTTGGCCGCTCTCGAGGCCGCTGCGGACACGGCAGCGGACCACGGCTACGAGCCGCTCGTCCTCGGCGACCGGATTCGCGGCGAGGCCACGGAAGCGGCCACGGTCCATGTCGGGATCGGCGAGTCGATCGCTGCGACGGGCACGCCGACCGAGCCGCCAGCCGTCGTGCTCTCGGGTGGCGAGACCACCGTGACGGTCCAGGGAGACGGAACCGGCGGCCCGAATCAGGAGTTCGCGCTGTCGAGCGCGATTGAACTCGCCCAGGAAAGCATCTGCGTCGCGAGCGTCGATACCGACGGCATCGACGGGCCGACGGACGCCGCCGGGGCGATCGTCACGGCCGCAGACGGCCGGCCGGCAGCCACAGCCCGCGCGGCACTACAGTCCAACAACGCCTCCCAGTTTCTCGCCCGTACCGACTCACTCATTCGAACGGGACCGACGGGCACGAACGTGAACGACCTCCGCGTCCTCGTTGTCGGCCCGTAAGGCCCCCAAGGGTTATGCGCCGCTGGGCCGCCTCTCGCCCCATGCGTCCGCTCGACGATCTCTCCGTCGTCTCGCTCGGCCAGATCTACAACGGACCGTACTGTGCACTGTTGTTGGGCTACCTCGGCGCGGACGTCGTCAAAGTGGAGCCGCCCGGGGGCGAACAGATGCGGGCCCGGGACCCGGCGGGAATGACGCCGGAGGTCATGATGCTCAACTCCTCGAAAGACTGCATCGTCTTGGACCTGAAAACCGAGCGTGGCAAAGCACTCCTGTGTGATCTCGTCGTCGAGGCCGACGTCCTGATCGAGAACTACTCGACAGGGACGATGGAGGATCTGGACCTCGGCTACGACCGACTCGGCGACAGCAACCCCGAGCTCATCTATGCGAGTGCAAGCGGGTACGGCGAAGACGGCCCCTACACCGACTATCCGGCCATGGACCTCACAGTGCAGGCGATGACCGGCGTGATGGACGTCACGGGCTATCCCGACGCGCCGCCGGTCAAGGCGGGGGCCCAAATCGCCGACTTCATGGCGGGCGTTCACCTCTGTGTGGCGATTCTGGCCGCCCTCCACCAGCGCGATCGCACCGGGGACGGGCAGTTCGTCGAGGTCGCGATGATGGAGGCGCTCTATCCGACCATGACGTCCCCGATGGCGGCGCACTACACTAACCCCGACGCGCCACCACGGACGGGCAACCGCCACTCAGGGCTTCGCATCTCGCCGTACAACGTCTACGAGGCTGCCGACGGGTACGTGGCGATCATCTGCGTTGCCGAACACCACTGGGAACGCCTCGCCACAGCGATGGACCGGGCGGACCTCCTCGAGGACGGGCGGTTCGAGACGAACGCAGATCGACGCGATCGGATGGACGAGGTCGACGCGCTCGTCGAGGCCTGGACCGGCGTTCGGTCCCGGGAGGAGGTTGTCACCACGCTCCGGGAGGCCGGGGTGCCGTGTGCCCCCGTTCAGGAGCGCGACGAGGTTCTTTTCGACGACCACCTCGACCACCGCGGCATGATCCGGGAAGTTGAGCACCCGCGTCACGGGACGGTCCGCGTTCCGGGCCTCCCGATGACGCTCCACGCGGCCGATGGGCCGGTCGTAGAAGCCGCCGAGGCGGCGGGCGAGTCGACCCGTGACGTGCTCGCCGACCTCGGCCTCACCGACGCCGAACTCGATGGTCTCGTCGAGGATGGCGTCATCTGAGCCCCGGTCTTTATCGCCGCGCCGGCCGACACGTCGTTCGTCATGCCCAACACTGCTGTAATCGCCGGGCTCGGCCCCGGCTTCTGCGAACGATTCGCCGAGCGACTGGCCCGCGACGGCTTCAGCGTCGGCCTCCTCGGTCGGAGCGAGGACTACCTCGCGGAATTCGCCCAGGGACTCCGGGACGACGGACACGACGCACTCGCCGTGCCGACCGACATCACGGAATCCGATCAGGTCTCGACTGCCTTCGAGACACTGCAGTCGGAACTCGGTCCCGTCGAGGTCCTGGCTAACACCGCAAGCACCGTCACCGACGACGATCGAGCCGGGATCCACCCCGATCGCTTCGAGAAGATGTGGCGCCTCTACGCCTACGGGAGTCTGCTCTGTTTCCGGGCGGCGTTCGACGATTTGCAGACGACCGACGGTACGGTGCTGTTCTTCGGGGCTCTCGACGAGCAGGGCGACACGGCCTTCAAGAGCGGCAAGGATGCCGCCCGCGGGCTGGCGCGGTCGCTCGCGGACGAATACGGCCCCGACGGCATTCACGTCGCCCACGTGATCATCGGGGGCATCATGCTCAACCCCGACGTCCGGGAGGCGGTCGATGATCCCGATCCAGCCGAGTACCTCGATCCGGCCGCCGTCGCCGACGCCTGCATGGACGTGATCGCCCAGCCCGGACGGGCCCAGACGTTCGATCTCGACCTGCGCACCGAGAGCCGGGGCCTGTACTAGGCGGTCGCAGTGCGAACCGGGGAACCTAACTCCCGGTCCCGTCAGTGATACCCATGGTAACGAGCAACACAGATCTCCTCACCGTTCGAGCGGACGATCCCCTCGTCACTGTCGAACTCTCGCGCCCAGACTCGCTCAATGCGCTGAATCCGGAGATGATCGAGGGCCTCCTGGACGTCTTCGAGCAGCTCCACGACGACCCGGGGCCTGGGGTGCTACTGACGGGTGACGGACGGGTCACCTGCGCCGGAATGGATCGAGAGATCGTCGGGGGCGGCGACTACGAATCCGCGTACGGGGACCTCAATGCGACACTCGGTCGGCTCTATCAGCACGTTGCCAGTTATCCGGCACCGGTAGCACTCGCCGGCCACGGCGCACTCGTCGGCGCCGGCGCCGTGCTCTCGCTCTCCTGTGAATTTCTCGTCATCGGGGCGGAGACGACCTACTCGTTCCCCGAGGTCCAGTTCCAAATCGCCTCGATGCGCATCGCCTCCCTCCTACCCGAGGTCGTCGGCCGACGAGTCGCGACAGAGCTCGCACTGACCGGTGAACCGATCGAGCCCGCCAGGGCGAAGGAAGTCGGACTCGCGACAGACGTCGTGCCTGAGGACGCCGTCGAAGCCCGCGCGCGAGAGCTGCTCGAAACCGTCTGTGCGCACGATGCCGACACCGTGGCACGGTTGATCGACGCCCTCTGGCAGGGGAGCGCGGCCACGCAGTGAGCCCACCGATAGGGGAGTCGAAGCACCCATAGGTGGCCACCGCCAACCCCGGAGACGAGCGCCGATTCCGATGAAAGAGTGCCCGAACTGCGGCGAACGGATCTATCGCTACCGCCCTGAAAACGCCGAGTACGGCACCCCGGCTGTGGATGGCCGCCGCTACCCCAAGCAGTGCCCGCAGTGCGGACACGCATTGTGACTGCCTGAGCAGACGGCCGCAGCTCTCACGCGCGCACCGAGTGGCCCACACACCAGAATTCGGTGACCGACCAGACGGAAGAGTCGATCCACGTTCGACAGGAACGACTCCGGTCGATTCGCACGCCCGACAGCTACTGCCACAGCCAGGTGTTCGTGATCGCGTTCTCGGCACCGGTTGGCCGTTCGCCCCAAGCGAGGGTGGACGGCGAGGCACCGACCAGGTGCCGGCCCACGCGCGCGAAATAGGTATAGAGGTTCCGCCCCGGCTCCTCGTCGCGCAGGATGCGTGCCTTGTCGAAGATGCTCCGCCGGCTCGTGTCCGGCACGATTGCCCCGGTCGGTCCGTAGACGATCTCGTCATCGACGTCGAAAATGGCGAACCCACCGTCGCGGAACTTCATCCGAACGCTCTCGGTGTAGAACACGCGGTGCCAGGTTGGTCGGCCGAACGAGTCCGTCGTCCCCTCCGACGTCGCGGTCTCGAGGGCCGTCGAGAGAGCAGCCTCGGCGGTGGCTCCGTCCCCGTATCGCTGGATGTAGATCGGCCGGAGCCGACGGGGACCGTTCGCAGTGTGTGATTCGACGAATACACGGCCGGTGCGGCCAGACGGAACGTCGACCCCGCTGAAGAGGAGCTCCAGCCGGTCGAGGTAATCGCCCATGTCGTCTGCCCCCATGTCAGTCTCGGCCAGCAGATCGAAGTTCCACGACGAGCTCAGCCGACAGGGCCGAACAGACGGTTCGTCCGGATTCCCGATGACGAACACCGGATTGTTCGAATCGAGGCCGCCAGCCCGCAAATACCCGTACAGCGGGTTTCGGATCGGTCGTCCCGAGAAGCGATCCTGGACGAAGCTATCCCGCCCCAGGCCGTCGTAATACCGGATGAAACTCGCCATCGCGGAGTCGAGCCCAGCCTCGTCGCCACGGTTCCGATACGTGTCGAGCTCGCCGATGTAGTGGTCGGTATTGGAGACGATGTCCTCGACTTCGGAGAAGTGCGGCGCCATCTGTGTCTGGAGATAGTCGTAGAACTCAGTCGCCCGCGAACGGATCGCCTCCACGTCGTCGGCGGTGAAGTCGCCAGCTTCCCGCGCGTCCGCGACCATTGTTCGAAGTTCCTCGACGTGCGAGCGGTACTCGAAGATTGCCGTGGAGTACCGCGTCGTGAACCACAGCGCTTCGTTGTATACCGCTGCGGTATCCCGTGCAACGGGCGACGCAAAGGGCGTCGACGTGGCCGTGTCAGTGGCCGCAGTCTCGTTCGTCTCGGTCGCCGTCGGGTCCGACGAGCCGGAAGAGCCACCCCCGCCGCCATTCGACGATCCGTCCGACGAGCCGTTGGACCCACAGCCCGCCAAACCGAAGGCAGACAGCGACCCGGCAGCAGTGATAACTTTCCGACGAGTATACGTCATTGATGTCGTTGCATAGTGAACGATTACGTCGCTACTTAATGTTAAGGACAGAATGCTCCGGCAACCAACCGTAATCAGGCGACCCAGGGTGGAGTGTGGCCAGCGATCACCATGGCGACGCCGCTCGTGTCATAGCCGGCACGCGTATCCCAGCCGGACTGAATCAGGGTCGATGGCCGGTCGATCGCCAGCGGGGAAAACGTCGCGCCAGCTACGATCAACGGGGGGCGCGCTACTGCTCGGGGACGGAGTAGCCCCCATCGACGACGAGGGCGTGGCCGGTCATCCACGCGGCCTCGTCACTGGCGAGAAACAGCATCGCGTTCGCGATGTCCTCGGGTTGACCGAGCCGTCGGAGCGGATACTGCCGTGCCATCCGGTCCTTGAGTTCCGCCCACTCGTCGTCACCGGTGTCTCCCTGCGCCATAGGCGTGTCCGTGACGCCTGGACAAATCGCGTTCGCCCGCACGCCGTCCGGTCCGGCTTCCGCGGCGATGGAATGGGTGAAGTTGACGACAGCACCCTTGCTCAGGGAGTACGCCGAGAGCTGACCCACGCCAGTGACCCCAGCGAATGACGCGGTGTTGATGATGCTCCCCGACCCCTGGGATTTGAGATGCGGGAGTGCGGCGCGACAGCCGTTCCAGACGCCCTTGACGTTGACGTCGATGACGTGATCGCGCTCGGCGTGATCGATGCGCTCGGCCGGGGCCCGGGTGTGGCTCACCCCGGCGTTGTTGACGACGACATCGAGACCGTATTCGTCGACTGTCGCATCCACGGCATCCTGGACTGCGTCGGCGTCCCGGACATCGAGTTCGGTGGCCGTCGCCGCGTTCCCTGCTGCCTCGATCCGGTCGACTGTCTCGTTCGCGGCCGCACCGTCGATGTCCGCCACGACGACCAGTGCGCCTTCGGCCGCGAATCGTTCTGCGGTTGCGCGGCCGAGGCCAGATCCCCCACCAGTGACGAACGCCGTCTGGTCCTGGAGTCGCATAGCCAACCCACCACTGGCGGTCACATAGGTTTCACGGCTGATCCGGCACTGGTGCGACGCGCACCATTCAAATCCCCGCCACTCGGAGTTCACGTATGGAGTACGAGCGCGTTGAATTGGTCCAAGCCCGCTACGGGACGGTGAATGTCTATCGACTCGGGGACACGCTCGTCGATACGGGACACGTCAATGACGAGTCCCGGGACCGCCTCCTGTCCGAACTGCGCGACGGTCGGCTCGCGGGTGTCGAACGCGTCGTTCTCACGCACCCCCACATCGACCACGTCGGCGGGTCCCAGACGATCGGCCGACTCACGGCGCTGCCCCACGTGGTATTCGAGGGAGCGGACGACATTATCCACCAGTACGACGACTACGTGGTGGCTGCCCGCGAGGAGATGGGCACGTTCTCGACCCACCCGGACGAGAGCGAGGTCGAGCCGGACGACCAGTATTTTCCGTTGGACGTCGAGTACGCGACGGATGCGATCACCATCGAACGCGTCGTCGAACCCGGGGACACGGTCCGGGTCGGCCCGTACGACTGTACCGTCGTGCATACGCCGGGACACTCCCAGCAGCACATGTCGCTGTACCACGAGGGGACCGGGGCGATGCTCTCGGGCGACATCATTTCGGAGAACGGGCACTTTCTCTACGGCCCGCTCCACTGGGACGTCGGGGCGTACAAGACCGGTCTCCACCGGATTCGCGACTGCGATCCGGATTGCCTCCTGCCAGGTCACGGTGGTCGGATGGACCATCCACAAGCCCGCGTCGAGGACGCGCTACAGAAGGCCGAGAGAGCTGAGGAATCCATTCTGGACGTGGTTGCCGAGCACGGGACGGTCACCGCCCACGACCTCGCTGCGAAAGCCCTCGGCGCCAGTGAACAGACGGTGGGGTTTCTCGCGGCCGTTGCGTCAGCGTACGCCGTCCACCTGGCCGAGCGGGGAGTGCTCGAGGTCGAGCGCCAGCCGTACGTGGTCGCGTCGCCAGCATGAGACGCCGACGAGCGGTTCGATTTTGTCGGTTCCCGATCTGGTCGAGAGTGACGGGGAAGAGTGCCGACGGGGTCGTAGCCCCGTCTGGATAACGGTGCATGAACGGTCCCCGGTTGCTGGACCGGATTCGGCCTCGGGCCATCGCGAAGCGGAAAGGCCAAGAGGTCCCCTGAGAACGGTCACGACAAGAATGGCTGATCGCAGAGTCGTCCTGTTGGCTGTCGGCGTGTTGCTGTCTATCGGTATCGGTGTTGCCGCGATTCTCTCGAATACGACCAACTTCGTGATCGCCGGAACCGGCGCGGTCCTGATCATCATCGGCCTCGTGGGGCTCATGCCGTTGTTTGCGACGGCGCTCGGAGACTGATTCCTGTCGCCTGGTGTGGAATCGACCTCGTGGGCTCGTCACCGTCCGAGGGTATATCGTTTGAATGGCGTCGCAGTCTTTCGGGAAAAAGTACAAAGCCAAGGGCCGGATTTGAACCGGCGGTAATCCGCTCTGCAGGCGGACGCGTTC
>CAYLJD010000002.1:0-71781 GCA_964383875.1 uncultured Halobacteriales archaeon | reverse complement strand
GAAGCGAACGGCGAAGCCGTGAGCGAGTAGGGTGGGGTAGTTTACCCCTCTACCCTGGACTCAATGAGGACGAGCTGTGCGCGACGATCGAGATATCGATGCGATATCTCCGGCCGGTTCGCGATGGGACGATCCGGTGCGAGACGACCACGATTCACCGGGGCAAGACGATCGCCCACCTTGCGTCGGAGATCCGTTCCGGAGGCGAGTTGGTGGCTCGGGCCACGGGATCGTACTCGATCTTCACGCCCTGAGTGCCGCTGAACGGAAGCCGGGGGCGGAAGCGCACGCGACGCCAGCGACCCCCGTAGCCCATTGATGCAATCCCGCCGGGACGTTAGCTCGTGTTCGCGAGACCACCGTCAACAACGAGTGACTCCCCGTTGACGTATGCGCTCTGCTCGCTCGCGAGAAACACGGCCGCGTCCGCGACATCCTCCGGCTGGCCGAATCGACGGCTGGGGATCGACTCGCGGGCCCCATCTGCCGCCCCCGTTCCGACGATCGGCACGTCTTCCGTCGTCATCGCCGTCTCGATGATCCCTGGATGAATCGCATTGACTCGAATGCCTGCCGGTCCAAGGACGTCGGCTGTCGCGTATGTCATCAGGCGGATGGCGCCCTTCGAGGTGCAGTAGGTGACGTACAATCCACTGCCTTCGAGCCCGGCCACACTCGAGAGGTTGATGATCGCCCCACCGCCGTCATCCCGCATCCGCTTGCCGGCGACCTGGATTCCGAAGAACGTCCCCTTCACGTTGATGTCGATGAGGCGTTCGAACTCGGCTTCTGTCACCTCGAGGAACTCCTCGGCCCGAAAGATGCCGGCGTTGTTGACCATGACGTCGACCCCACCGTACGCCTCGGCGGCATCGACCGCCGCGATGATGTCGTCTTTGTCGGTGACGTCACACTGCACGAACGTGGCATTCGCGTCCATTTCCGATTCGATCACGTCCTGGGTTGGACGGTCGGCCCGTCGTGGCTCCGATCGGACGTCGGCCACGACGATATCGGCACCGTGTTCGGCAAACTGGATCGCGATGGCTCGCCCATTGCCACTCATCCCGCCGGTAACGACCGCCGCCTTACCCGCCAGTACATCGCTCATTACGTTTCACCTTGCCGCAGTTCGCCAGTGCCGGGTAAAAAGATACGTGTCATCGGTCACCTAGGGCGCCGACGCGCAGCTCCACGGTTGGTTCCCGTCTGGTCGATTCGAAACGTGGCTACCGAAGGAGGGCCTGAACGATTTGGAGTTCCTCGTCCTCGGAGATGGTATCCGCCTGGAGACACGCGTGCATGACCTTGTGTGCGAGTTCTGGATCGCTGATCACGCCACCGCCACCGTGTTCGCCGCCGGAGTCAGTGAGCTTCTCTTCGATCGAGCGCATCCGGTCCGCGAGACTGTCGAGCCGCTGTTCCTCTCCGTTGGTAGCCATGGTATCTGTCGTGTGTGTTTCCTCGGTGGACTGGGGCGGTTCGATCACATCTGCCACGAACTCGTGCCGGTTCTCCCAATCGAATCCCTCGATGTTGTTCACCCGGGCACAGATGGTTGCACCCGAGACACCGACGATCTCGCCGAGTTCTTTCTGGGTTGCCTGGGGGTGTTCGTCGATCGTCACGAGCGTCTCGCGCTGTTTCTCCGTCAGGGTCGACCAGTCGGGACGCGTGGGCTGGGGGCTCGGCGACGTTGACTGCTCACGCTCGCGGTTCGTACAGTAGACTCTCGGGTCGAAAGCGACACCGATCTCCTCGTCGATCTCGTCCTCCGCGGGATCGCCGTACTGTTCGAGTACATCCTCGACGAGGTCTGGACTGGCACTCGGGATTTCATCCGCGATCGCCTCGTACGACGCATCTGGCCGGTCTGTTGCGACGTCCAATATCCGCTTGTGGCGCATCGATCGGGGAATCGACGGACGGCCGTTCGTGTCTCCTGTGGCCCCCATGATCTATGAAACCACCTAGCATAAGGCATACAAATAACTACTGAAAATCGCTTGACGGCGTGGGTATGTGACCTGAAAAAACATTATGATTGCCCGATTATGTGCTTGGCCAATAATGGTGCCGTGGAGCAAACCACTCGACGGACGTCGATACGCCGGACACGCTCACCCCTCAGCGTCGGTGATGACGCGCCGCACTGTCGCAAAACCGGCATGCGACCCAGATCGGCCGTCGACCACCGAAGAATCTCGCTCTCGTCTCATTTCGGCACCGAGGGGCTAGTCTTCCCAGAGGAAATCGGCGTTCCACAGGAGGACGCCAATGAACGCGATTTGGGCGACTGCCAACAGTCGAATCCCTGTCTGTCCGACCACCGCCGACTCCGGGATCACCCCGAGCGTCGTCAGCAACAGGCCGATACTGGGCGACGCGACGACCACGAAGAGGTTGATCTTTCGTTGAATGCGCATTTGTGAGTCTCCGTCGGGCGCTCCCACACACGGTGCATGCGTAGTCCCTTGATGTTTGCGTGTGATCACTGGTGCAAAAACGACGCTGGGTCGGGCGCTACACACCGAATCGGCGCGGCCCCTGTCACGGCCAGTTCCTCTCGATGCCTAGGGCGTGTCGCCGCCTTTCCGGCACCGACGGGGGAGACCCGGTATCGGATTCACTCGCTGCCCGGGAGACGGGTGACAGCTAGCCTTTAGTCCCCCCGCTCCGAATCCGCCGATCCATGCACACTAAAGACGAATTCTTCCACGCACCGGGTACTGCGGAACGGTGGAACGAGAGCCACTACCTCGACATCGTCGACCGCGACAACGATGTCTATCTGTATACCCGGATCGGCTTCCATCCGAACCAGGATCTCGCGAACCTGTGGGCCTACGTCGTCGCGAACGACCGGATTTACTGGGATCGGTGGGACGAAATTTCTCTCGACAACGTCCACGGACTCGTCATCCGTGAAGACGACTTTCGATTCGAGATGCTCCCGACGAGTACCATGGGTGAGTGGTCCCTCGCGTTCGAGGGACCGCTCCTGTCTGCCCCGGCGGACGCATACGAGGACATCCTCGCCGACGAGGGGCCTCGCACTGACGTCTCGTTTGACTTCACGACGACCGCCAGACACGAACCGTTCCTCTACTCGCGGGGCGGCTGGGACGAGCCTGATGATTCAGACCGGTTCGAGCTCGCGACGACCAATGCGGGAACGGTCACTGTAGACGGGCAGCAACACGACGTCTCCGGTCCCGGCGAGCGTGACCACTCGTGGGGGCCTCGGAACTGGTTCTACGAGAGCCTGAACCACCTGTGGGCGTCCGCGTCGTTCGCGGACGGGACGGCCTTCAACGTGATGCTCACGAACGCGAACGATGCGGAGCCGACGGTGTTCAACGGATTCTGGTTCGACGGCGACGAGACGACGGCACTGTCCCGCGTGAGAGTGACCGGTGATCCGCCGCTGGGGGCTGAGACGACCGACGCGTGGCGCCATGGCGACCCGCCAATTCTGACCCTCGAGCTCGAGTGGACCGAGGGCTCGACGGAGGTCGAGATTGAGCCCCTCGTCCACGCCCCCGTATTCACCGGCCGGGGAGACTTCGAACTGGCGTTCCCCCGCTCGGCCGCTCGACATTCGACGACCGATGGGCAGTCTGGCGTGGGCTGGATCGAGAACACCTGTCCGCTCTGAGTCCCACCGACGGTCTCCCCCGGCTGATGTGGAACGTAATCCGGCAGCAGCCACCATCAGCGCAGTCTGTATTACGGGACGCGAGCGTCTCGGTCGGGGCTAGAGCGGCGTGTCGCCCGAAATGATGAGTTGCCCCTGCTTGGCGACGACGGGCGCGGTGATCTCCATCGTGCTGTACTGTTCCGCCCCCGGGACTTCCTCGAGGACGGTCATGAAGAGGCCGTCGAATACCACCGCGAGCTTGAACCGCGCCATCGCGCGGTAGAAGACATCGTGCTCGTACTCGATACCTGTCTGTCGCTCGTAGCGCTCGACGATCTCCCGACGCGAATAGAAATCCGAATCCAGCATGAACGACGCGAAGTCGTACAGGTAGGCCTCGAGACCCTCAGGATACAGTTCGTGGTAACCGTAGCGTTCCTCGAAGTCGTCGGTCAGCGGCGAGGGATCGGAGTCGTCCATCCAGTACGACAGCAACCACCCGAGGTCGGCGAGCGGGTCACCCACGCTGCTCATCTCCCAGTCGACGAGTGCGACAGCCCGCGGCGGTGTTCCCGGTTCGAAGAGGATGTTGTGTGGACGAAAGTCGCCGTGGAAGATACCCGCCTCGTGACTGATCTCCGGCACGTTGTCTCTGAGCCACTCGCCGAGTTCGTAGAGTTCCGGGATCTCCCGGACCTCGCCGGTAATTGCTTGGGACTCGTCGAGGCGGTCCATCCACTCCGCGATTTGCCATTCGTGGAACGATGCCGGGTCCCGCGCCATCTCGCTGAGCCCGACCCGCTCGTGGTCGATGTTGTGCAACTTGGCGAGCGTGTCAGTAACTTCCTCGCTGAGCAGCTCCCGTTGTGTGGGCGTCTGGAACCGTTCGGGAGGCGCCTCGAGGACGATGTCGCCTTCAACGTACTCCATGACGTAAAACGGCACGCCGATGACGTCCTCGTCATCGCAGCCGAGATACACCTCGGGCGTGGGTACCCACGTGTCAGTAAGGGCGTCTTTCATGCGGTACTCCCGCAGCGTGTTGTGCATCATGTCGCCGCCGGGTTCTCCGAGGGACGCTCGTCGCAACACCAGGTCGCGGCCGCCCCAGACGAATCGGTACGTCTCGTTCGCGTTCCCTCCTTCGAGCGGCTCGAGTTCGAGATCACCGTCCGACGGTCCGAGTTCGGCTTCGAAATACGATGTGAGTGCCTCCGGATCGAACAGCTCTTCGACAGTCGACATAGTGCGACCGGTTCTGTCGAGGGTGTAAAACCTGTTTCCCCCTCGTAATTCGAGGTCGTATTAGTGCCATAAATCTCCTTTCAGCCGGTCAACGCGACACCAACAGGCTTGTCTGGGCCGGTGTCGGTACCCGGTGGAACGGCGTGGTGTTAATTCGGAAGATGCGACACGCTCGCGGACACTGCTTCGTCGGTCGTGGTCGTAGATGGACGACGCGATCTGTCGCTCGCCGACTGGCGGACAGGCGAGAAAAAATGCCGAATTCGAGTCCGGTCGGGCTAGAGCCGACGACGGAGGGCGATCAGTGAGGCGGCAAGTAGGGCAACTAGTCCGACAAGGGGTGTGAAGCCGGGACCGGTGTCACCCTCGGTGGCCGTTGGCGTGTCCTCGTCCGGTGTGTCCGTCGGTTCATCCGTCGCAGTGTCCGTCATGGTTGGCGTCGCTTCCCGCTCGGACGGTGGCGGGCCGAGGACTTCGACGGCCTCGCTCCGGTCCTCGCAGTCACAGATCCAGACCCACTGCGAACCCGCAGCCGTGTCCTCAATCACTTCGTCCTGGTTGTCCATGTACGCCCACGACGTGAGCCCGGCCTGGCGGTACCACCCGGGTTCTTCGGGATTGATGAAACAGTCCTGGTATCCGATGACGAGCCGGTCACCATGTTCGATCGTGAACGGTTGGCCATCGTCATCCGGGTGGTTTGCCGTGACCTCATCCACTTCGACGTATGGCCAGGCATCCACGTTATCTGCCGCCACGAGGCGTGGCGCACCGGTCTCTTCACGCATCGACTCCCACCGATCCCGGACGCCAGTATCCCCACCGGTCTCGTCGAGGAAGGCGAGGATTGACTGGTCGACCTCGTGGGTTCCCCAGGAGGTGTTTCCGCGGTCGATGCCGGTAACGACGATCGCGCCGCCCCCGCAGTCCGATGCCCAGGGCCGCCAACTACTCGTTTCCGTAATGAATGCGGTTCGGCCCTCTTCGACCATTTTGTAGGACGTTTCGTATGTGAGGTTGACTGTATCACCTGGCTGATGGGAACTGATGTGGACCCTGTACGGATTGCTGTCGTCAGCAGACTCTTGGGCCATGGTCGTCTTCGTTAGTGAATTTCCCATGACGCCTGGAGACGCGATGCCGATCGACAGCAACACGAGGACGCACACTGTTACTGTCAGATACCGGAACATCAGTTTATCAGCTGCACGCATAACCAGGGCGTCGCAGTTGGGTTACTTAACTCTTGTTGGATCGACCCGAGCGGGACTGACGACGGTTTATTTCGGCATATTGTTCGATTAATCGTCGTGGAAGAGCAACAAACCGATATCGAGTGATTTAGCGGGGATTTGCGTCGTTTGACTGTGGCGTTCGATCTCGGCATCCGCCGTCATTCGCCGCCGGACAGAACGAGTGGCGGCCGAACGCTGACCGTCCTTTATGAGGGCTGGTTGGTGTGGGAGGAGAACACGCGTGGGGATGTGTCGCTCCGGCGCTGTCGCGGGGTGAACGACGACGTGCCCTTCCACCCATGCCTCTCGTTCCTCGATTCCTGATCGGTGGCTCGGTTTTGCTGGCGGGTTAGACGATTGGG
The DNA here is from genome assembly GCA_964383875.1 of uncultured Halobacteriales archaeon. Lineage (GTDB taxonomy): Archaea > Halobacteriota > Halobacteria > Halobacteriales > Haloarculaceae > CAYLJD01. The sequence goes on along the minus strand of CAYLJD010000002.1, from coordinate 65,299 downwards.
TTGACTCGCCGACTCTAGGTGGAAATGTGACACGCGTGCGCGCGTAGAATTAAACACAGGATAAGGAGCGACCAAGCTGACGTTCCGTCACGTGAACGGACAGTGACTAGCAGGCTGTGGCCGGATGACGCCACTCCATGCCGGGTATCAGCGACTGGGGCGCTCAAATGCGAGGTTGGGTACGTCCATCGCTGGGCCTTCCCACCTCGGAACCGGATCGGTTGCGCAACCGGCCCCAGTTAATCGCCGAGTCTAGTGGATCCTAGAGGCTGGTTCGCATCGCGCGGACCGAGTGAGATTTCACGGGCCGAGCGGCTGCCACCGATTCCGGCAATGCTCGTGCCAATCACCAATCGCCGACAGCCGCTGTCAACATCGATGACAGTCGAAGGGGCCTCTCACTCAGTCATCACCGGGGGCGACCGTCGTCCCCTCGGACCCGGTATCGCCCGACTCCTCAACGTGCCGGGAGCGGACCTGCGGGTTGAAGATTCGGTCCGTCCCTTGCGCGAACAGAATGAGACCGAAGATGAGTCCCACGATGGCGATGATCGGCGTGAGGACCCAGTGCGCCGTGTCCAACGTGTACAGGGCGCCGTTCTTGTACGCGAGGTTTAGCATCACGCCCCAGTTCTGGGTCGTGAACGGCAGCACACCGAGGAAGTACAGCGCGACCGAGGAAATGATCACTCGGCGGGCCAGCTGCACGAACCGAACGAACACGAACGGCCCGATGTTCGGCAAGATGTCCTTGAGCATGATGGACGACAGGGGCAGTGACATGATGGACGACGCCTCGATGTAGCTCTCTTGCCCGATAGCCAGTACCTGCGAGCGGATTTGGCGGGCTGTTCCGCCCCATGCGTTGACTGTCAGGAGGATTCCGATGGCCCACGGTTCGGTCGGCTGGAAGAGCACGGCCAGGATCATCACGAGCGGCAGTCCCGGAATGGAGAGGACGATATCCGAGACGAGCATCAAGAACTCGTCGAGGCGGCCGCGGTTGTATCCCGCAATGATGCCGATGATCGTGGCGACGGTGGTCGCAAAAATCGCCCCCGTGAGCATCATCTCGAGCATTGGCGTCGTCGCATAGACCAGCTGCGAGACCAGATCGTGGCCGATCGAATCAGTCCCGAGTGGATGGGCCATATTCTGGAACGCGCCGAGGAGGCGGGGCCCCTGGTTGGGTTTGGGGGCTGCCACGAGCCGCGGGCCAATGAGCCCTGTCAGCACGAAGATCGTGATGATGGCTGTGCCGATGCGGGCGCGCCAGTCGTTCCAGATGATGCGCCAGGGGGCGACGACGTATTCCTGGAATGCCCGTTGCAACCGCTCCGACCTGGACGGCATCTCGGCGGACGTGGTGTGGAACACAGAGGTATCGACGTCCGCGTCCGAACGCTGGCGGTTCCCGGAGCGACCGGTGGACTCCTCGGACTCACTGCCACTCACGCGGTCGAGGACGTTATTGGTGACCCGACGCAGGCCAATTAGCCATATCCGCAGCCGCGCGCGGAAGGACCGGCGCCCGGAACTGTTGTCGTTCGAGCCAGTGACAGAGGCCCGGGGATCGATGAACCCGTAGGTGAGGTCGGCGACCAATAAGCCGAGGACAATGGTGGCCGAGATGACGATAAATGCACCCATCATCAGTGGGTAGTCGCGGGCGGCGATGGCTCTGAAGAAGTAAAAGCCCAGACCTCTGAACTGGAAAATCTCCTCGATGATGACGGTACTTCCCATCGCGGAGCCGATTGCGATCATCAGGGAGGTGTACATCGGGAGGACGGCGTTACGGCCGACGTACAGGAGCGCGATGCGGTTGTCTGAGAGTCCGCGGAGGTTCGCGACCCGGACGTAATCTTTCCCGAGGACCTGGATGGCGTTGCCCCGCATCGCCAGCGCCTGGAAGCCGAACGCCGCGACGACCATCGATCCGACCGGGAGGGCGGCGTGTTGGAGCACGCCGACGATAAACGTGAACGTGAACCCTGGGTCGACGCCTGAGGGCTGGCGGCCCGTTGCAGGGAAAATCGCGAGCTGGTAGCCGAGAATGTAGACGAACAGGACGGCGGTCACGTAGTACGGAACGGAATTGAGCACAGTCGAAAGCGACGAAAGCACGAGGTCGAACCGGGATCCCTCCCGGTACGCGAGGATTGCGCCGAGACCGATGCCGATGACGAAGATGAGCGTGAGTGCGACCGCCACGACGAATATCGTCCAGGGAACCGCTTCGACGAGGATATCGGAGACTGGCTCATTGAAAAAGAGCGACTCGCCGAAATTTCCCTGAACGACGGACGTGACGAAGTTGAGGTACGCGTCGAGCAGGGGTTCTTTGGCCTCGGTATCGGCTGAATCGCCCAGCCCGGAGCCCCCAGTCCCGGCACCGACCCTCCTGACCGCGATCAGCGCCTGGGCGTTTCCGGGCAGTTGCCTAACCAAAATGAAGGTGATCGTGACGACGGCCCAGAGTGTAAAGACGGCCTGGCCGGCTCGTCTCAGGAGGTAGTTTTTATTCATCGTCTCTATCCAGTGTATCCGTCAAGGTGCTCGCAAAAGTGTATCGAAGTCTCCGGCGGTTCGGTTGGCTGTCCGTACCCTCTCCTCGTGACGATTTTCCTCGCTCGTAGTGCTGGGACTTCCAGCCAATCGACGCCGCACAATAGACATTTTGTGAGGTGATGTGGGACACCTACTTAATCGTTGCTCGGCAGTGCTAGCCTCTCGTTTAGGTCCGTCGCGACTGTCGAAACGGCATCTTGGGCTTGATCGAGCTCCGGCGCCGAGAGCATACTGAAGAACCCGTGGATCATGCCCTCGTAGTGCTCGTGGCTGACGTCGACGCCGGCGTCGCGAAGTTCCTCGGCGTACCTGATGCCATCATCTCTGAGGGGGTCGAACCCAGCGGTCACGATGGTCGCAGGGGGGAGGTCCGCCAACTGTCTGGCCTGGAGTGGGGATGCGTACGGATGTCGACCGTCTAGACTCCGTTCTAGGTACAAGTCCCAGAACCATTCCATGTCTGCCCGAGTCAGGAAGTAGCCTTCGGCGTTTTCCCGGTAGGAGTCCGTGTCGAACGCGTGGTTTGTAACCGGTGAGACGAGGACCTGGGCCTCGAGACTCGGCTCACCCTGGTCACGGGCTCGCTGGGCGACCACGGCGGCGAGATTCGCGCCAGAGCTCTGGCCGCCGACGGCGAGACGGTCGGCGTCGCCACCACACTGATCGATATTGGCTGCCACCCACTGCGTTGCCTCGTAGCAGTCGACCACCGCAGCGGGGAACTCGTGCTCGGGAGCGAGCCGGTAGTCGACCGACACCACTAGACATCCCGCCTCGGTCGCTAGATGTCGACACACCGAATCCGAGAGTTCGAGATCGCCGAGGACCCACCCCCCGGCGTGAAACCACACGAGCACGGGGAGTGGCTGTTCGCCGTCCGGCGTGTACACGCGGATCGAGATGGGTTCTCGCTCGCCTGGGATCGATAGGTCACGAACACTAGTGTCCGGAGCGTCCGCCGGGTCTCCGCCGGAGAAATAATCGAGTTCCCTCGCTCCGTCGACGGAGAGGGTGTGCATGGGTGGGATGTTGGCCTCCTCGAGCAGCTCGAGCATCGACACGATGTGGGGGTCAGGTGTGCTAGCCATGCGACCCTAGTTTCGGGACCGGGGTTTCAATGTGCGGTGTCGGGCGAGCCTGGTACCGCGAAAACGGGGGTTCGAGGCGTCCACAGACGGTCAACGCAGACGGTCAGATCATCCAGCGCTCGTCGAACTCGGCCGCAGACGGCGTGAGTTCATCTTCGGGTGGTGGTGACTTCTCTTCCTTGCGTTCGAACGCGTCCTCGATGTACGGTTCCAACTCCTCGCGTTTCTCCGCCTGCCGTTCGTGTTCCGTTTCGTGGAACTCCGGCATCACCGTCTCTGCAAAGAGTTCGAGCGATTCACAGATGTGCTCGTGTTTGATTTTGCCCGCCTGTTGGAGGAGAATCATCTGGTCGACTCCGGCGTCCTCGAACGCCCGGAAGTGCTCGCGGAGTTGGTCGGGCGTTCCGATCGCACTGTCGACCAGGTCTTCCTCGTAGGGGCTGGCACCCCCTTCCTCGAGGAAGTTCTCCCAGATGTTCGTGTGGCCGATCACGTGCTCGCCACGCGTCGCGACCCAGTCGATCGAGTAGTTGAAAAAGGCGATGCCCTCTGCACCTCGGCGGTGGGCCTCATCCTCGTCTTCGTGACACGAGAACCCCGTCACGGTGGCCACGTTTGGATTGACTGCGTGGCCGATCGGCACACACTCGTCCTTGAACGTCTCGTAGTAGAGGTCCACCCACTCGCTCGCCTCGTCCGGAGTCTTGAACGAAAACAGGAGCGCCCCGATTCCGTTCCGGGCAGCAATTTCCATGGTGGCCGGAGTGGCACACGCCATCCACATGGGCGGGTGCGGTCGTTGGCGGGGCTTTGGAACCACGTTTCGGGCCGGCATTGAGACGAACTCGCCATCGTGACCCGGGTACGGCTCCATCGCCATCATATCAGCTATCTGTTCTGTAGCTTCTTCCCACATGTCGCCTTTTCTGTCTGGGTCGACCCCGAACCCGCCCATCTCGATCGGCGTCGTTGAGGACCCGGTACCGAGATCGAGACGGCCTTCGGAGATGATGTCGAGCGTCCCCGCTTTTTCGGCCACCCGGACGGGGTGGTTGTACTTGGGAGGCGTGAGCCGAATGCCGTGAGCGAGTCTGATGTCCTCCGTTCGCTCGGCAGCTGCTGAGAGAAACACTGCCGGGGCCGACGAGTGCGAATACTCGGTGAGGAAGTGGTGTTCGACCTCCCACGCGTAATCGTATCCGAGTTCGTCAGCGAGTTCGACCTGATCCAGGGATTCCTCGAATATCTCGTGTTCCTGTCGGTCGTCGTCTGCGTCCGGGACCTGCATTTCGTAGAACGTGCCGAACTTCATGGTGACTCCGAATGACCGCCTGATTTGTAGCCAATGAGGTCAAGACGAGTGGATTCTCCCATGGACGGACTTTCCGATGACCTTATCATAAAGCTACTGGGGCGAAACGTGGCCTCCACAGGTCGACCGCCGTTCAAGTTCGCGCCCGCGTATTCGGGAATGTCCGTGATCAGCCGCGCCTGATCCCTACACGGCAGCCCGACTAGACGGTCGACTGTGGAATCGCCCGACCTGAGTTCTCGCCCTCGAAGGTGAAGTCGGTTCTCCCGTGCCTGAGCCAAAATTGCGGTGGTCGCGCGTTCCGCTGACCTCCTGCGACGGAAACGAGGGAGGATCCGACCACGACAGAACCTCCCGGGCACCACGGAGCAACAGTATTATGGTGGCGAAGCCTTCGCCGGTTCCCGCCTGGAGCGTAGTGTCTCTCCGCACCTTGAGGTCTAGCGCGTCTGGTTGGGGCTAGCGTTCGGGTCCATCGGCTCTTCGACTCGTCAACATGGTGGCTGTACGGTTTTTACGTCCCGTGATAGGGGTTCGTCGAACACGTGGCACCGTCGGTTCCGAATGCCGGTTGCGACAGCGAGGTGAGATTACTCCCACTCCGGTAAACAGACGATTCAGACTCTCTCGTCCGATCATACGCTTTATTTTGACTAAAAATATCTGTGTTGGAGACTTCTTCTCGATATAATGAATGAGGGACAATATGGAAAAGGTTTTCCCGGGTACATGTGAGACTGTATGCCGTGACGCGATTAACCCGACGGCAATGGATTTCTTCGATGGCAGCGGCCGGGGGCATGTCGACGCTCGCTGGATGCCCCTCCGGGAATGGCGATCAGTCGGATGGAACCCCGCCCGAGACGTCTGATCGGACCTTCGAAACGACCGAGTTCACCACGGTCGAGGACAACAACTTCAATCCGATGGAGTTTACCTATTTCCCGCCCCGTGCGGGCTTCTACGCCTTCGGGACGCTCATCGGGACGTCGCAGGTGACCGACGAGATTCTGCCAGGGCTGGCGACGGGCTACGAGCGCGACGGGGCAACCGTGACGGTCAACCTCGACGACCGGTTCACGTGGCACGACGGGGATCCGGTCACTTCCGAGGACGTTTTGGCGCAGTATACCCTTGACCTGCTCGTTCAACGGCCGAACTGGGACCGTCTCCTCGCGGACGTCTCGGCACCTGACGACTACACCGTCGAGCTTGAACTCCAGACCGCTGACGCTCACGAAGGCGTGCTCATCCAGACGCTCGCCGAGACGTACGTGGCGACGAAACCGGAGATTTACCAGGAGTACCTCCCGGATGATGGGTCTCGCGGCGCCGGGGCCTACGACGACCTGAGTGACTTCGAGCTGACGCGCCTGCGGCGGGAGGGACAGGGCTTTAAAGTGGCGGCCCCCTACGGAGTTGATCCCGAGGAGTACCAGCGGGAGGCAGACGCGCATGTCGTCGGATGGGGACCGTTCAAGCTCGCCGAGCGGGGCACCCGGAGAATGCGGTTCACGAAGTACGAGGACCATCCATTCGCCGACCGGTTCAACTTCACCGAGGTGCGAAACACGACCTACACGACGAACGAGTCGCGGTATCAGGCGCTGCTGAGCGACCGGCTGAGTGGCTTCAACGTCGGTGTGACCCAGACGGTCTGGGACCAGGTTCCGGACTATTACACCGCTTACACCCGGTTGGCACGGTCTGGGCTCAGCTGGGCGTTCAACTACGATGCCTTCCCGGACCGACGGGTACGGCAGGCGCTGTCCTACGCGATGGACCGGGAACGCCAGGTCAACAACTCGGGACTTGCCACGGAATTCAACGCGGTTCTCGAGCACGACACGGGATACGTCTCGAGCGCTGAGGAGAACGCCGAGATGTTCGGCCAGGAATTCGTGGACAACCTGCCGACCTACGACTTGAACACGGACCGGGCAGCGTCTCTCTTAGAGGAGGTGGGCTGGAGCCGAGACGACGGCCAGTGGTACGACGAGAACGACGAACCCGTTCAGGTCACGCTGAAGCTCCCACCGACGTGGACGGATTGGATCAACATGGGCCAGACCGCGGTGGACGATCTCAGCTCATTCGGGATCGACGCGGAGCTGCGGACCGAGGAACTGCAGATTTATGTGGTGGACTCCCTATTTGGCGGCAGCTTCGAGATGGCGGGGTGGTGGAGCGGCGGGACGTGGGGATACCCGTACCACTCGTGGGTGACCGCGTGGGAGGGGACCCAGAACATCCCGCAAATAACGCACAATCATCCAGCCGAATACGAGATTCCGATGCCGGTCGGCGACCCGGACGGCGACCTCGAGACGGTCAACGTCGACGATATGCTGTCGGACCTCGCCCAGACGCCGTCGGGGAGCGACCGAATCACCGAGCTCCGACGCCGGATCGCGTGGACGTACAACCAGGCGCTCCCGACGTACTGTCTGAACAACGAGATCGGGCTGTCGCTCCTGAACTCGAACAACTGGGACGCGCCGGACACGGATGAGCCAGTCGCGAATACCCAACAGCCGATTCCGGACATGTTGCATAGAGGGCGGATTCGGGCACGCTAGTCGTCAGCTGGACTGACGACTTTCTGTCGGGTCGGGACGAAGATTTCTCCTGCGACGAGGCATGCGCAGTGACGACAACTCCTGATGTCAGTGTCGCACGGTAGCGGTCCCCACGCCCAAACTCGCATGGGAAATATTATCCGGGGAAGGGGTGGAGTCCTCGCCATGTCGAGACTGACTCGACGACAGTGGATGTCGTCGATGGCGGCGGCCGGGAGCGTCTCAATGTTGGCCGGATGTCCGTCGGGTGGAGACGGCCAGTCTGACGGGAACCCCTCCGATTCGACGGACAGAACGTTCGAAACGACTGAGTTCAACACCGTCAAGAACAATAACTACAATCCGATCGATACCAGCTACTTTCCGCCAGGGTCGTCGAACTACCTCTTCGGCCCGCTGTTCGAGCCATCGCAGGTTACTGACGACATTCTGCCAGGGCTGGCGACGGGCTACGAACGGGACGGGGAGATCGTGACTGTCACCATCGACGACCGGTTCACGTGGCACGATGGCGATCCGGTCACCGCTGACGACGTCGCGGCGCGGTTCACGATCGACCTGCTCGCCGGAGGGGTCAATTGGGAGCGGGTTTTGGCAGATGTCTCCGCCACCAACGACTCCACCGTCGAACTCGAACTCCAGACGGCGGACGCTCACGACGGTGTGCTCCTCCAGACGCTCGCCGAGACCATCGTCGCGACTAAGCCGTCCGTCTACGAGCGGTTTCTCCCGGAGGACGGGGCTCGCGGGGCTGGGGCGTACGAGGACCTGAGTGACTTCGAGCGGACGCGGTTGGTACGCGAACTGTCGGAATTTCAGGTCACTGCCCCGTTCGGCGTTGACCCCGACGAGTACCAGCGTGACGCCGATGCACAGGTCGTCGGGTGGGGACCGTGGCAGCTCGTTGAGCGTGGCGAACGGACAATGCGGTTCGAGCCGTACGAGGATCACCCCTACGCCGACCGGATCAACTTCCAAGATGTCAGATTCGAGCAATATACTACCAACGAAACCCGCTACCAGGCGTTGCTCAGCGATCGCTTCAGTGGACTCATCACCGGTGTGACGGAGACGGTCTGGAACCAGGTTCCAGACAAATACACCGCATACACCTACCTCTCTCGCGGCGGTCTCGGCTGGGCCTTCAACTACGAGGCGTTTCCTGACCGGCGCGTTCGGCAGGCGTTCGCGTACGCGATGGATCGGGAACGGATTGTCGGCAACTCCGGCCTCGCCGACGAATTCAACACGGTCCTGGAGTACGATACGGGGTTCGTCACGAGCGCCGAAGAGAACGTCGACGTCTTCGGTGAGGACTTCCTTGACACCCTGCCGAAGTACGACCTGAACACGGAGCGGGCAGCGGCATTGCTTCGTGACGTGGGCTGGAGCCGGGACGACGGCCAGTGGTACGACGAGAACGACGAGCGCGTCCAAGTCACGCTGCAGCTCCCGCCGACGTGGACGGACTGGATCAACATGGGCCAGACGGCGGTCGACGACCTCAGCAACTTCGGGATCGACGCGGAACTCCAGACCGTCGAACTCACCATCTACGTGGCCGATTCGTTGTTCGGCGGCAACTACGAGATGGCGGGGTGGTGGACCGGTGGAACCTGGGAGTACCCCTACCACTCGTTTTCGACCAAGTGGGACGGAATCGTCTCCCTCCCATCCATCACCAACGAACACCCCGACGAGTACGACATTCCGATGCCGGTCAACGATCCGGACGGCGATCTCGAGACGGTCAACGTCGCAGACATGCTGACTGAATTGGCGCAAACACGCACGGGGAGCGACCGGATGGATGAGCTCCGCAGAAGGCTGTGTTGGGCCTACAACCAGACTTTGCCGGTGTACTGTCTGAACAACGAGATTGGTCTCGCGTTGCTGAACTCGAATCGATGGGACGCGCCTGGACCGGACGCGCCCGAGGCGAACACCTTCCGGCCGATTCCGAGTATGATGCACAGAGGACTGATCCAGGCACTCTAAGCGCCGACTGATCGACCACGGCGAAACCCATCCCGGTGTGAATTAGTTGGCGGCTGACGGGGAACGAAGCGACGTCCGCACAGAATCCGGTGAACTCACAATCGTTTGTCAATCACGCGGGACCACTCAAATATCTTATATATGCCGCTCGACGGGCCGTGCGCGAACTGCATTCGGATCTCTCACTCCTCGGCTATCGTCGAATCCAGCCGAGGGCGGACGATTCTACGATACTAGACCGCTTCCGACTCATCGCACGTTCAGGGCCTCGACTCGCGTAAAATTCGACCCATCACCAGATTTATCACGGTACTCAGTCACGTAGCTACGACTCATGGAGCTCTCGCAGTACTCGGTTTTGGAAGTCGGCGAGTACGTCTCGGCACCGTATGCCGGGCAATTGCTCGCCGGGGTCGGAGCCGATGTCATCAAAATCGAACGGCCAGCGGGGGATGTCTCCCGCCAGGTGGGTCCGTTCATCGACGACGTGCCGCGTCTCGAGGAGAGTGCCTTCTTCGGGTACCTCAACGCTGGCAAGCGGTCGGTCACCCTCGATCTCGAAAGCGCGACGGCTGAGGCGGTTATTCACGATCTGATCGACGAGTACGACGTGGATCTCGTCGTGGAGAACTGCCTGACCGAATACGGTATCGACCCGCGAGGTCTCGCGGATCGCCACGACGGACTTGTCGTCGTCTCTGCCACTGGCTTCGGGTTGGAGGGACCGTGGCAAGAGTACGAGACGCCTGAGATCGTTTCAGCCGCAGAGAGCGGCCAGATGAACAAGATGGGCTATCCCGACCGTCCCCCCACGCGCCTCCGGATCAAAGCCCTCGAATATATCGGTGGGATGTACGCCGTCATCGGGGGACTCTCGGCGCTGTTCCACCGCGACGCCAACGACGGCTCCGGCCAGCACGTCGATGTGTCGAATCGCGAGGCCGGTTCGAGCTCGATGGAGTACTACCTCACCGGCTACTCGTGGAGCGGCCACACGTCCAATCGACAGGGCGACTCCTACGCGAACCAGGGGTCCGAGCAGGGGCTGCGAAACCTCTACGCGGCCGCGGACGGATACATCTCGACCGTTCCGCCGGATCTCGAGCTGCTGGTGAACGACATCCTCGAACAGCCAGACTACCTCGCCGACGACCCCATCTCGCTCGACGAGGAGGCAGACATCAATGACGATGCCCTCCACGAGGCGATCGAGAAGTGTACGTCGCAGGTGGGAAAGTGGGAGTTGTTCGAGCAGCTGCAAGAACATGGGCATCCGGTCGCGATCACCGCCACGCCGGAAGACATCGTGGGGATGGACCATCTCGAAGCGCGGAATTTCTGGAAGGCGGTCGAATTACCGGACGGCGATACGGTGACACTGCCCGGATTTCCCTTCCGTCTTGATGGAGACACCATGGATCTCGGCCCGATCCCCGGCCTCGGCGAACACGACGACGAGATTTTCGACGCGCTCGACTACGACGTGGGACTGCTCGGTAGCACGCGGGACACCGCAGCGCAGGAGGACGCCTCCACGTCGCCCCCACCATCGGAGCGGACCGAGCCAAAGCCCCTCGAGGGTATCAAGATCATTGACTTTACGTGGTTCGGCGCGGGGCCGCAGGCCACCAAGATCCTGGCCGGGCTCGGAGCCGACGTCGTCAAGGTCGAGACGGAAACGGCCCCCGACGGCACTCGAATGGCCCGAGGGTACGACTTCGATCCGCTCGAGAACTTCAACGTCTCGGCGTGGTTCGCTGACTTCAGCCAGGGCAAACGGAGCATTCAGCTCAACATCAATACTGACCGCGGGAAGGAGATCGCGAGAGAGCTCATCGCGGAGGCGGATGTGCTGGCGGAGAACTACGGCCCTGGATTCATGGAGCGCGTCGGCTTGGAGTACGAGGACGTCACTGCGATCAATCCCGAGATCGTGTACCTCTCGATGCCCGGCTGGGGCGACGAGGGACCGTTGGCCGGGTATCGGTCGTTTGGCAACACGCTACAGTCGATGGCCGGGCTCGATCACATCTCCGGATTCCCAGGCGATCCGCCCACGTCGTCAGGGCAGGCCTGGCCCGACCCGGTCGCCGGGACGATGGCGGCGGTGGCGATTCTCGTGGGATTGGCTGGAAACGAGGCGACGGATGACAGCGTCTACATCGAGGAACCGCAGTTCGAACTCACGTTGACGGTCATGCACAAGGCGCTCTCTGACTACCTGCTCCACGAACGGGACCCAGATCGTGTCGGGAACCGCGACGAGGACGAACGGTTCCTCCAGGGAGCGTACCGCTGCCGGGGCGACGACCGGTGGGCCGTCGTGGCCATCGAAACCGACAGGCAGTGGGACGCGTTCTGCGAGGTCGCCGATCGGCCTAAATTGGTCGACGACGCTCGCTTCGAGAGCCAGTACGCGCGGCTTTCGCATCACGACGAGGCAGACGACGTCATCGAGCAGTGGACGCAAGAGCGATCCCGGGAAGAGGTCCGGACCCGCCTGCAGGACCGGGGCATCCCGGCAGGGATCGTCGCGGACGAGCGCGATCTGCTGGACTACGATCCACAGCTGCGTGCCCGTGACTACATCTTGGAGAAAGACCACCCCGAAGTCGGCGAGCAGCGCTACGCTGGCCTCCCGCTCAGGATGTCCAAATCGGCGGTGCGGATCGATCGGGCGCCGCCCTGCCTCGGCGAACACACGAGCGAGGTACTCGACGAGTGGATCGACTTCGACACGGACGAGATCGAGCCACTCCAGGACGAGGGTGTGCTGCACTAGACGTCCGTCTAGCGTGGGGGCAGGACGTGTGGCCGATCATAGCTGGTCGGGCGCGACGGCCTCGAAGGACTGTTCGACGATATCGTCACCGGCGAACGGTGGAATGTCGACGATCGGGAGGTCGATTGGCTGTTCGTCGACAAGCGAGCGGAGCTTGGCTGTGGCAGCCTCGGCAGTGCCCGCACACGCGAGATCCTCGACCATCTCGTCGGTGACTGCTGACCGTGCCTCGTCGTGGTTTCCACTTTGCCACGCGTCAGCGACGCGATCGGCCTGCTCCGGGAAGGCTCGCTTGACGACGTTCCGGTAGCCGTCGCCCGAGCCAACGTAATACGCGACGGAATTGCGAATCACGTCTCGCGCCGCGTCTGGATCCTCGTCGTTCACCGCGACGTGAATCCAGGGGGCACGCTCGATGTCGTCGGGATCACGACCCGCGTTGCGGGCGGCGTCGGCGATCGTTCCGAACACATCCTCGAACGCCGAGAACGGCACGTTGTTCGGCATCCACCCGTCGCAGACACGGCCCGTGGCGCGGAGGTTGGCAGGGCCGAGCGCGGCATTGTGAATCTGAACGTCGGCGCCGAGCGGGGAGAAGCTGCCGACTTGGAAGATCTCTCCGTCGTACGAGACAGATTCGTCCGTGTCGGAGAGGAACCGCTGGACGAGCTCGGCCGTCTCGTGGGTCCGCCGGACCGGTTGGTCGAACGCCATGCTGTGGAGTCCCTCGACGATAGTCGGCGTACTCACGCCGAGGCCGAGGACGACCTCGCTGTCGGCGAGACGATCGAGCGAGTTGGCACTCATCGCGAGTACCGCTGGCGAGCGGGAATAGACGTTCACGATGGATGTTCCGATCCGGACGTCGGACGTTCGCTGGGCCACTTCGGCCAGCTGGACGAACACGTTCCACCCCCAGAGTTCCCCCTGCCAGACCGACTCGAACCCGCGTTCTTCGGCTTTTTCAGCGAAATCGGCAGGGTGCGAGCCGGACGTCGTCGGGAGCCTGATTCCGAGATCCATGGGGCCGCGGTTCTGCACGGACCCCTATAGTCCTGGTGAGTTGGCGCGCTTGCAGGTGTCTCCCATCGGACGAGAGTCCGCCCGGACCCGTCGGTGTGGTACGCCTCGACGACGGTCGGTGGAGTACTGACGGCTAGAGATTCTGTGCGACTCGTGACTCCTCGAAACCGACGGAGTCCGCGATCTCGAACTGGATCACTTCGAGATCACTCTCGTCGCCCATGAACGAATCCGACTGGCGCTGAAACTCGGCGAAGTGATCGGTATTCATGTGCGCATCGATGGCCTCGAGATCCTCGTAATGCTCGAAGACGCGCAGGACGTCCTCCTCGACGCCGAGGGCCGAGCGGTGATCGATGACGCCGTCTTCAGTCCGGGACGCTCGGGACATCTCGGCGGCGATTTCCGCAGCTTGTGCTCGCTTGTCGGGGGCGACCGGAATTGTCGCTTTGACGACGTACGCCATACCGCCCCCGACTGCTGGCGCTTACAAAGGTCTTTCCTCACCGAACGGGCGGGCGTCGGATTCCAACAGTAGCTATTTACCCGGGAAGTCGGTGGCAGCTACATGGTTCAGATGGACCGGCTCGAGGATCTCACAGAGACCGAGCGGATGCTCCGGCGAACGGTCGACGACCTCGCGGAGGACTACGACGAGTCCTACCTCCGGACCGTCCGGGAGGAGGAACGCCACCCGACAGAACTGATGGAGGAGTTCGCAGATCTCGGGTTCCTCGGCATGATGGTCCCGGAAGAGTACGGCGGTGAGGACATGGAGATGAAAGAGATGGCGATCCTTGTCGAGCGACTCACCTACCGCGGCCTGAACTCGCCGCACTTGCTCGTCTCGGCCACCATGGGACCGCCGATCATCAAGCGCCACGGGAGCGAGGAACTGAAAGAGCGGTTCCTGCCGAAGATCGCGAGCGGCGATGTCCGGTTGTGCGCCGGCATCACCGAGGCTGAGGCCGGGACGAACACGGCGAAGATCACGACCTCGGCCGAGCGCGACGGCGACGAGTACGTCATCAACGGCGAGAAGTACTTCATCAGTGCGGTCGACGTCTCGGACTACTTCCAGCTGATCGTCCGGACGAAGCCGTACGAGGCCGTCAAGGATAGCAACCCGTACGATGGCGTCACCGTCGTCCTTGTTCCCACCGACGCTCCGGGCGTTTCCTACGAACCGCTGGATCTCGAGCTGTCGGGCGGAACTGCCCAGTTTGCCGTTCACCTCGATGACGTCCAGGTCCCGGTCGAGAACCGGATCGGCGAGGAGGACAGTGGGTTCGTGCACATGTTCGACGCGATGAATCCGGAGCGGATCTTCTTCGGCGCGCAGAGTGCCGGGACAGGCAATCGGGTCATCGAGAAGGCGGTCGACCACGCGAACGACCGGGTGGTGTTCGACGACCCCATCGGTGCGTACCAGGGTGTCCAGCACCCGCTGGCGGAGGCAAAGATCGAACTCGAACTGGTCTGGCTGGCAACGCTGCGGTGTGCCGAGGCCTTCGACGAAGGGCGGGAGAACATCGGCGCCTACTCGAACATCATCAACTACGCCGGGTCGGAGGCCCAGTGGAAAGCCATCGATGCCGCCATGCAGCCCTTCGGCGGGCGGGCGTTCATGCCGGAGCACAACCTCGTCAACACGATGCTCGGAGCCCGGCTGTACCGGATTGCGCCGCTCAACAACGAGATGGTCCTCAACAGCGTCGCCGAACGGGTTCTCGGCCTGCCGCGCAGCTACTAGGTCGAGGCCACGAGTTCGGCGTGCCCCGCAGTCGTGCCACCGGGAGAGCGTCGGTGAACGGGGGTTGTCAATAGCTTCTTTACCCACTTGCACACAGGTGGACACATGGTTCAGATGGACCGGCTCGAGGATCTCACAGAGACCGAGCGGATGCTCCGGCAGACGGTCGACGACCTGGCAGAGGACTACGACGAGGCCTACCTCCGGAAGGTTCGGGAAGAGGAGCGCCGCCCGACGGAGCTGATGGAGGAATTCGAGAACCTCGGGTTCCTGGGGATGATGGTCCCCGAGGAGTACGGCGGGGAAGACATGGAGATGCGAGAGATGGCGATCCTGGTCGAGCGGCTCACCTACCGTGGCCTGAACTCGGCTCACCTCCTGACCTCGGCGACGATGGGACCCCCGGTCATCAAGCGCCACGGGAGCGAGGGGCTCAAAGAGCGGTTCCTGCCGAAAATCGCGAGCGGCGACATCCGGTTGTGTGCCGGCATCACCGAGGCGGAGGCGGGGACGAACACCGCGAAGATCACGACGTCGGCCGAACGTGACGGTGACGAATACGTCATCAACGGCGAGAAGTACTTCATCAGCGCGGTGGACGAATCCGACTACATCCAGCTGATCACCCGGACGAAGCCGTACGAGGAAGTCAAAGACGGCAACCCCTACGACGGGGTGACGATCATCCTCGTCCCGACTGATGCCGCGGGCGTCTCGTACGAACCGCTCAACTTGGAACTCTCTGGCAGAACCCACCAGTACGCCGTCAATCTCGACGACGTCCAGGTCCCGGTCGAGAACCGGATCGGCGAGGAAGACAAAGGGTTCATGCACATGTTCGATGCGATGAACCCGGAGCGGATCTTCTTCGGGGCCCAGTGCACTGGCACCGGCAACCGGGTCATCGAGAAGGCGGTCGACCACGCGAACGACCGGGTGGTGTTCGACGACCCCATCGGTGCGTACCAGGGTGTCCAGCACCCGCTGGCGGAGGCAAAGATCGAACTCGAGCTGGTCTGGCTGGCGACGCTGCGGTGTGCCGAGGCTTTCGACGAAGGGCGGGAGAACATCGGCGCCTACTCCAACATCATCAACTATGCTGGATCTGAAGCCCTCTGGAAGGCGGTCGATTCCTCGATGCAGCCGTTCGGCGGCCGGGCGTTCATGCCGGAGAACAACCTCGTCAATACCTTGATTCAGGCACGACTCAACCGCATCGCGCCGCTGAACAACGAAATGGTTCTCAACAGCGTCGCCGAGCGGGTCCTCGGTCTACCCCGCAGCTACTGAACCGGTATCGGCCGCGTTCGGGTTCGGCTCCTCACTGCCCGAGCGCCACGTCACACGCCTGCACTCGGACTGGGCGCGCCCGAACACGTCGCGACTGACGCCCCGCTAGAACTTGTCTGGATTCGATGCCCAGCCGTCCACGAGGACTAGAGGGATTCCAGTGTGGGGAGGAGACGGTGTTTCATCTGCACGAAAGACCGGTCGATTGGCGGACCTCACGGGGGTCGAAGCGATGCCGTTGGAGTCGATATCGTCCGCGAGTCACGCCCTGAATCGTACGAATCCCGCCGGACTGACACCTGATGGGCAGAGCAAAACATATATTGGGAGTGGTTGAGAGTGACGACCAAGCTCTCGCCTGGGAGCGATCAACTGTCCTAGATATGAATTCGTATTCGGATGCAGCGACGGAGACGGTGTCGAGGCAGGCTGGGTCCGGTGACACGATCATCGAGGTCCGTGACCTGGAAGTCACGTTCGACATGGGCCACAGCAAATCGCGGGTCCTCAACCACGTGTCACTGGAGATCAACCAGGGGGACATCATCGGCATCGTCGGCGAATCCGGCTCCGGCAAGTCGACGTTTGCCGACTCGCTCCTGAACGCGGTCGTCGATCCGGGTCAAAGTGCTGGCGAGGTCATTTACCATCCACCGGAGGGTGAGCCGATCGATCTGTTGAGCCTCGACGACGAGGAGATCAAGCGGGTCCGCTGGGAGGACATCGCGATGGTGTTCCAGGGCGCCCAGAGCGCGTTCAACCCGACGATGCGGATCCGCGGTCATTTCGAGGAAACCCTGGAGGCCCACGATGTCGACGTCCAGGAGGGGATGGAGCGTGCTCGCGAACTCCTCTCGGACCTGTACCTCAATCCCGATCGGGTGCTGGGATCGTACTCCCACGAACTGAGTGGCGGGATGCAACAGCGGACGCTCATCGCGCTGAGCCTCCTGTTGCGTCCTGAAGTACTGATTCTGGACGAACCGACTGGCGCGCTGGATCTGCTCATGCAGCAGTCGATTATCAAGTTGCTCGACGAAATCCAGGAGAAGTACGATCTGACCATGGTCTTCATCAGCCACGACCTCCCGCTCGTGGCCGAACTGGCCAATCGAATTGCAGTCATGTACGCCTTCGAATTTGTCGAAGACGGACCGCTCGAAGAGGTCCTTGGCGGCGCGAAACACCCCTACACGCGGGCGCTGTTGAACGCGACGCCGAACATCTCGGCACCACTGGAGGCCATGCAACCGATCGAGGGCTCGCCGCCTGACCCCTCCGATGTACCCTCTGGATGCTCGTTCCGGGACCGGTGCCCGCTCGCTGATGAGACCTGCGAGCGCGAGGACCCGCCCCTCGAAGTAGCGGAGCCCAACCATCGGGTTGCCTGCCACCACTGGGAGACGGCCACGACCGAATTGCCCCTCGTCACGGAGGAGCGCTATGAGTGAGGGACCTGACGTCCTCGAACTTCGGGACGTCAAAGTCCACTTCGAGGATGGTGGCGGACTGTTCTCCGAACCTGACATTGTCCGCGCCGTCGATGGCGTGTCGCTGACCATCCCCGAATCGAGCGTCGTGGTGCTGGTCGGCGAATCCGGCTGTGGCAAGACGACACTCGGGAAGACAGCCATTGGGGTGCAAGAACCGACAGCGGGTCACGTGTTGTACCGGGGCCAGGACGTCTGGGAGGCGAGAGCCGGGAAGGGTGACATTCCCTTCAGCGAGATCCGGCGATCGCTCCAGATCATCCACCAGGATCCGGGGAGTTCGCTGAACCCCAACCGCAAAGTGATGCAGAATCTCGCCGCACCGCTGAAGCGGTGGTTCCCGGAACTGAGCAAGGACGACCGCCGGGAGCGAATTCTCGCGATGCTGGAACGGGTCGGGATGACGCCTGCGGTCGACCGCGCCGGCCGATACCCACACCAAATGTCCGGCGGTGAGAAACAGCGCGTCGCCCTCGTGCGGGCGCTGTTGATGAACCCCGATTTGATCCTCGCCGACGAGGCAATCAGTGCCGTCGACGTGTCCCTGCGGATCGGGATGATGGATCTCATGCTCGAGCTCCAGGAACAGTTCCAAACGTCGTACTTATCGATCTCACACGACCTCTCGAATGCGCGGTACTTCGCCGGTAAGGCCGACGGCTACATCGGGATCATGTATCTCGGGCAGATCGTCGAGTTTGGACCGGCCGAGGAGATCATCCAGAACCCGACGCATCCCTACACCAAGGCTCTCATTTGGGCGACGCCGAACCTCGAGGAGAAGCGGGTCACCGAGATGCCGGTTCGGAGCATCGACATTCCGGACCCGGTCGACCCGCCGTCCGGGTGTCGGTTCCACACGCGGTGTCCGGAAGCGAGGGAGGTGTGCAAACATACGGAACCAACGATGTCGGCCGTCGACCAGTCGGATCGGCACGAGTCGGCGTGCCACTGGGCGCAGGGCACCCAGGAGTACGAAGAGAGCGACCCCCTCTATCAACCGACGGACGACGTCATCTCGGGTGAGGGTGAAAGCGCGTCCTCCGATTGAATGCAGGCCATTATCCGGCTGTACTTTTTGATAAACGTCGTGTTGCTGGTGATGCTCGCGGTCACCTTTCCCTTTGTCGAACCTGGGAGTGCGACTTATGTCGTTTCGGTGCTCGCTTTCGCGATTCTTGTGCCGTCTGTTTCACTCTCGGGGCTAGCAATCAGATACAACTGGACGGTTCCCTGGTTCGGCCTCGACGAGGAGTCCTAGGGCGCCCGGCATCGGGAGCAACCGGCTAGGGACGGGCCTCCTCCCTCGCTTATGAGACCCCGGGAGTACACTTATCACAAACTGGTTGCGTTTACCCTTCCATGAGTCTCGTCAAGCTCAAGGGAAGACGAGAGATCGACGACGGATTGCACTTCGTCAAAGAGTGCATCCAGACCCCGCCCCTGCAGGGCTCACCCGACGACGAAACCTTGGAAGGTTGGTACGAGGAGGGGCGCGAACTCCACCTCTCGCAGAACGCCTACCTGTTCCTGGACGACCAGACACTGTTGTTCGATACGCTCACGCCGGGTGTCGAAGACGACATCGTCGATCAGATCGACGCGCTCCTCGACGGGCGGCCGCTCGATTTCTTGGTCATTTCCCACCCCGAAGCGAACCACGCGGGGAACACGGTGACGATTCTCGAGGCCCACCCGGAGGCGACGCTCGTCGCGCCGGCACGGGGATCAGACCACCACATCTTCGGGCTCGACGAGTCGACGCGGTACGTCGAGGACGGTGACAGCATCGACCTCGGACAGTACACGGTCGAGTTTGTCGCGCCGGTGATTTACGATCACGCCATGACGATCTGGATGCGAGAACTCGAGACGTCCACGCTGTTCACCGTCGACTTTCTCGGCTTCGAACATCTGGACGGCGAGTGCCTGGATTTCGCCGAAGAGATGGAGGGTCCAGTGACTGCCGGTCGGCTCGAGCGGTTTCACAGCATGGCCTTCACGTGGTTGCGCTACGTGGACACCGACCGCATTGACGAGGCGATCGACAGGATCATCGACGACTTGGATCCGGACCGGATCGCTATGGCCCACGGACAGATCGTCCACGACGACCCCGAATCGTACCTCGAACGAGTCCGTGAGGCGATCCATAGCGTCAGCGACATCGACCAGGACTCCTACCACATTCACACGAACAAGATGCGACGAGAACCCTCGTAACCATGGCTCAACGAACGACCGTCCAACTCGCCGACTCGCTCCACTGGCTCCGGACCTGCCACGAAGAAGCCGATCACCATACGCATGTCTCCCAGTATCTCGTCGACACAGCCGATGGGCACGTGCTCGTCGATGCCGGGACCGGGCACCCTGACGAACTGGTGGCCGCGGTGAACCAGCTCACCGACGGACGGGGTCCAGAGGCGCTGCTCTTGACCCACTGCATCCTCCCCCACACCCGGAACGTCGGTCCGATACGCGACGAATTTGGTGACGTCGAGGTCTTCTGCCCGATCGGCGTTCCACAGCTCGTCGGCCTGTCGGAAGCCCGCCCGCAGGTGACAAACGAGACCGAAGCCATCGCCGGGGGGCAGTTTACGTTCATGGATCCGCTGCTGACCGACGTCGTCGTCTCGAGCTGGATCTACCACCACGAGACGGGGACGCTATTCACCGCCGAAGGGGTCGGTCACTACCACCGACCGGGGGACTGCGACCGCACGTCGACGGAGTTTTCCGACGGGATTCCCCGTGAGTTGATTTCGACGTTCGCCGATGACAAGCTCAAATTCCTCGAGTACGTTGACGGGTCGAAACTGCGCATCGCGTTCGACACTCTTCTCCAGGAGTACGAGATCGAGCGCATCGCGCCGATGCACGGCAATCCAGTCGTGGGCAGCGACGTGGAGCCATACCTCGATCGGCTCGTGCGATCAGTCGAGACGTTCGGGGAGGACGTCGGTGTCGCCTGACAGGCCGGACTGCGCTCGATCGGCGACACGGCCTCGACGCCGGTGGCGACGGTTGACCCGACGACGGGCTTTCAGTGGGCTTTAAGACGGGATTGGGCCAGCGTAGTGGTATGCGACTTGACAACGTTCGCGTCCTCGATCTCAGTCACCTGCTTCCTGGACCCTTCGGCACACAGTTACTCGCTGATATGGGTGCGGAAATCATCAACGTCGGGCGACCGTCCGGGGATACCGGCCCGGTCTCCCGATTCGACGCCGTCAATCAGGGGAAAAAGAGCATCGGGATCGATCTCAAACAGGAGGACGGGCGTGAGGCGTTCCTCCGGCTTGCCGAGGATGCGGACGTCGTGTTCGAGCAATTCCGGCCCGGCGTCGTCGATCGCCTCGGCATCGGGTACGAGGATGTCCGGGAACGGGCGCCCGATATCGTCTACTGCTCTCTCACGGGGTACGGACAGACCGGACCGTACCGGGACCGCGTCGGCCACGATCTGAACTACGTCGGCTTTGCCGGGTTCCTGGATATGACGAGGCCGACCGAAGCCGACCCGCCGACGATCCCCGGCTACCCGATTGCCGACGTGTCGGGTGGGATCTACGCCGCGTTGAGTATCGTCAGCGCGCTCCTGGACCGTGAACTGGGAAGTGGAACCGGCGAGTATCTCGATGTCTCAATGATGGAGGCCACCATGAGTTTCTCCGAAGCGGTCCTCCAGGAGGCCGTGGCCGGCGACAATCCGCGGCCAGGAAAAACGTTGCTCACCGGCCAGCAGCCCTGCTACGGCGTCTACGAGTGTGCCGATGGACGGTACGTCACGCTGGCGGCTGTCGAACCGAAGTTCTGGGCGGAGTTCTGTGACGTCGTCGCCAGGGACGATCTCCGCGACGCCCACATGTCCCAGGACGAGGCTGAGCGGGCGGCTCTTCGGGCCGAACTGGAGGACCTCTTCCAGCAGCAGACGGCCGAGGAGTGGGAAGCTGAACTTGGCGAGGAAGATGTCATGTTTGGATTGGTGCACACCCCCCGAGAGATGCTCGACGATCCCCACGTCAGCGCCCGCGAGACCGTCACGAAGACCGAGAACGTGTCGCGGATGGGCCACCCGGTGCGGACCCGCGAGGGCCCGATTGCCGCCGGGGACGGCCTCGCGGATCCGGGGGAACACACGGCGGAGCTCCTGGCAGCAGCCGGATACGCGTCCGACGAGATCGAGTCGCTTCGCCGTGACGGCGTGATCTAGTCGATCTAGGTCCGGACTAGACTCCTTGTTCTGACGGCGACCGGTTCCGAATCCCTGGCTTGGTGTCTCGAGAGGCGTTATCCGTTCGTCCCTCTTGGGCGAGCGCAGCGACGACCAGACCAGTGGACGGGCATGCAGGGCCCGCTCGACAAGTTCACGGGAGTGGATGGGATTGGCCAGAAACTCGTCGCTTCTCGCCCAATCACCGGGCACCTACGGGGGTTCCTGCAGCTGCAAAAACGTCGCTTCGGCAGTCGCGACCGTTTTCTCCTGGCCGTCCGGCGCGATGCCGGTCGCCTCGGCACTTGCCATGGCGATGGACTCGCCGACCCGAACGACCTCGCCCACCGCTCGCATATCCCCGGTGATCGGTCGGACGTACGAGACCCGGATATCGACAGTCGGCCCGCCGACCGCGCCACCGGCATCGTAGGTATCCGCCTGGACGGCCATCGCGGCGGTCTGGTCCATGACCGTCGCGACGATGCCGCCGTGGAGGGCGCCGTTTCCCGGATTGCCAAACTCGTCGCGATAGGGTAACTCGACAACGACACGGCCCGGCTCGACGGTTTCGACGGAGATATCGAGCCAGCGGATGAACGGATGACTCTCCATCATCGTCTGAATGTATTCGTGGCGGGACTCCTGACTCATGAACTATTCCGGGGTCCGACGGCCCCGGTGATAAAATTACGACTCGTCGATCCGCCGCCAACGGGCTGTCGCCTCGGACACCCCGCGACGAGTTTCAGCGGGTCCGCACGCGTAGAGTTTGGCCTCCCGCCCGGAATTCTCGGGCAATACGTGCTCCTTGTGTCAGAGAAAGCGTGAACGGCTGGATTCGGTGCGCCGTCTGTTACCCCCAAGACGCGCCAATCAGCGGGGCCGTCAATCCGGCCGAGGGACGGGACTCCGCCCTCACGTACGGACTGGATCGAGCCAGCCACCCCGAGGGTGTGCCTCTTCGCTCTCCGACGCGTACCGGATGTTGGTCAGGAGTCAATGTCGGGGATATCGTCACTCGCGTCGACAATCTGCTGCATGCGCTCCTGGTGGTTGGTGAGGACGTAGTCGGTGAACTCGGCAGTGAGAATCATCCGTTCGGGCCGACGTCCAGGGTTCCGGTCTGTCTTCGCTGCCAAAAAGCGTCGGGGGCAGTAGACCGCGTCAGAGCGTCGCTTCGGCGATTCGTTCCTGGTGTTCTTCGGGCGACCCGAGAAGGTTCTCCCAGGCCTTGGCCTGTTTGAGGAAGATGTGCGTGTCGTGCTCCCAGGTGAATCCGGTTGCGCCGTGGTTGAAGAGGTCGTCGGCGAAGATGTCCGTCCCCTTTGCCGTACAGTACCAGGTCGCCTCCGACACGGCGCGAGCGGCCTCAGGTTCGTCGTTCTCGATGGCCCACGCGGCGTGGTAGGTCAACGACCGGGCCGCCTCCGCGTCCATCCACATGTCGGCGATCCGGTGCTTGACTGCTTGGAACCGACCGATCGGATGCCCGAATTGCTCCCGTTCGTTGGCGTACTCGACGGATCGGTCCACGGCGGCGTCCATCCCACCGACAAGCATGGCACACCTGGCCAGATTGAGGCAGTCGACGGCCTCTCGCAGTGCCGAACCACCGGCGCCAGCGGGTCCGAGCCGTGCTTCGTCACCGACCACGACGCCGTCGAATGCCAGTTCGAACTGCGGTCGCGTCTTGTCGAACGAGTCGAGTGGCTGCACGGACGCGACGTCGGGGTTGACGAGGAACAGTGTCAGGCCTCGGTACCCGCCGGCGTTCTGTGTTCGCGCGGCCAGCACGATCTCGTCGACGTCGTCTGCGTAGGGGACGAGCGTCTTCGTTCCATCGAGCCGGTACCCGTCAGTGGTCTTGGTCGCGTCCATGGTGATTGCCTCGGGCAGGGGCGTGCTCCCGTCGTCGTAGAGCGCAACGCTCGTGCGGATGTCGCCGTCGGCAATACCGGTGAGCAGTCGCTGCTTCTGGGCCGCCGTCCCGAGCGCATCGACGAGTGGGACGGCCACACCAAGCGTCTCGGGCACCGGGCCAGGCATCGCGTGGCGGCCGGCCGCTTCGAGAAAGAGCGCGAGATTCACCATGCCATCACCCAGCCCCCCGTAGTCTGTCGGGACCGTCAGCGCGGTGTAGTCGTTTTCGGCCAGTGCCGCCCAGAGCGCACCGACGACGTCGCTGTCGCCCTCCATTGTGCGACGGGCGAGTTCGATGCCGCCCTCGGCTTCGAGGAGCGTGTCGGTGGCCGTTTGGATCTGTGCTTGTTCGTCGCTGAGACTGAAGTCCATGTATTGTCAGCTCCGTCAGTTGTTCTGGATTCCCTTCGGTAGGCCCAGCACCCGCTCGCCGATGATGTTGCGCTGAATATCCGACGTCCCGCCACCGATCCGGGTGCCGAAATCGGAGAGGAAGTTGGTTTGCCACTCCCCGTCGCTGGGATCGTCACCCCAGAGGCTTCCCTCGGGCCCCAGGAGTTTCAACCGGAAGCGTTGGAGGTCCTTGCTGATCTGGCTGTCGTAGAGCTTCCCGAATGACACTTCGGGGCCAGCCTCCCCATCGCTGATTTGCCGGCTCACGTTCCGGAAGAAGGTTACTTTCGCCGCCTGGATGCGGGTGTGCAGTTCGGCGATCTTCTTGCGGACGTGGGGGTCCTCCGTCAGCGGCGTGCCGTTCCTCGTGGTCGTCCGGCAGAACTCGATGACCTCATCGAGTCGCTGTTCGAGGGTCAGTGATTGGGACAGGGCGATCCGTTCGAAGGCCAGTTGCGTCATCGCCACGTTCCAGCCGTCGTCGACGTCGCCGACCACGTGGTCTTTCGCCGCGACGGCGTCGTCGAAGTACACTTGGTTGAAACTGGCCTCGTTGGTGGCCTGCCGAATGGGCTCGGCGGTGACCGCCTCCTGGGACATATCCACGAGCAGTACCGTGATCCCGTGGTACTTCGGGCCGGATTCGTCGGTTCGGGTCAAGAGAAAACACCAGTCGGCCCGGTGGGCGTTGGTTGTCCATATCTTTTGCCCGTTGATCCGGAAGTGGTCGCCCTCGTCGTACGCTCGACACTGGAGGCTGGCGAGGTCTGAGCCGGAGCCGGGTTCCGAGTAGCCCTGACACCAGAGCTCCTCGCCTTTCAGAATGTTGCGGAGAAACCGCTCTTTTTGGGCCTCGGTGCCTGCCGCTTCGATGGCCGGGCCCACGAGTTGGACGCCGACCGTGGCAATATCCGCAGGCGGGTCGAATCGAGCCTTCTCCTGGCGGTAAATCAGCTGCTTTTTCAGACTCGCGTCACGGCCGCCGTACTCTTCTGGCCAGTGAATGGCGGCCAACCGGGCGTCGTACAGTTTCCGTTGCCAGTCCAGCAAGAATTCTTCGCGCGCTGGATCCTCGGCTGGCACGTCGCGTTCGCCCTCGAGCCACCCGTCCGGCAAGTTCTCCCGATACCAGTCACGCAGTTCTTGACGGAAGGCCTTCTCTTCCGCCGTGTATTCGAAATCCATTGTCGCTGTGAGACAGAGACCGGAGCAATCATGCATTATTAAATGTTTCTAATCCCGCCGCCGGCAGCCGGACGACGGATTCTCGGAGCCGGCTCACGCGGAGACTGGCCCGCGAGCGCGTCGGTGCGGGCTCACCGCCTTCGGGTCGGATCGCTGACGCTGGGTTTTTGCCCCTCCATGTGGATTACCGGAGCGTATGTTGGAAGACAAGGTACTCGTTGTGACGGGCGGTGGCCGCGGTCTCGGCGAAGCGACCGCGATCGAACTGGGTCAGCAGGGAGCCACGGTTGTCGTCAATGACCTCGGCGTGAACCTCGATGGCGAGGGCGCCAGCGACGAACCGGCTCGCGAGACTGTCGAGCGCGTCAGTGAGGTTGGGGGCGACGGAATGGCCCACTTCGGGGACGTTACCGACCTCGACTACACGGCGGACTTGATCTCCGATACCGTCGAGGAATACGGCCGTGTCGACGGTGTCATCAACTACGCCGGTATTCTCCGGGATTCGATCTCGTATAAGATGACGGAGGACGAGTTCGATGCGGTCATCAATGTCCACCTCAAGGGCCACTTCTCGTTACTCCGCAACGTCGGTGCACACTGGCGCGAGCGGGCCGGCGAGAACGAGGACGACGAACTCGACTCACAGCGGTCATTCGTGTCTGTCACGAGTCGCGCTGCGCTAGGGAGCGTCGGCCAGATCAATTATGCCTCGGCAAAGGCCGGTATTCTGGGGCTGACGCGGTCTGCGGCACAAGAGTTGTCACGGTACAACGTCCGGGCGAACGCCCTCATGCCGATCGGCTACACGCGGATGGTCGAGTCGATGCCACACGAGCCATTCACGGAGGAGGAGATGCCGCCCGAAACCGTGGCTGCAGCGGCCGCCTTCCTGCTGAGTGACGCTGCCGAAGACCTCAACGGGCTCACTGTCCGGGCGGAGGGCGAACAGATCGGCGTCGTCTCGGATCCCGACTTCCCCCGGACGGGGATTCGCGACGGCGGGTGGACGACTGAGGCAGTGGCCGACCGATTCGGCGCGATTGCCGGCCACGGCGAACTCGGCGACTAGCCCCGGTCTAGTCCGTGCGGCTGGCGACAGCCCCACGCACGTCCCTTGTGTTCGACGGCAGCGCCGTCCGCTCGTCTGACCGTGCCTGCCGCGCCCTCTCCGGGACGTTTTTATACTCACGTTCGCTCGTTACGGATCATGTTCTCGACAGAAGTGACCGAGCGATTCGACGCCGAGCACCCGATACTGAACGCCGGGATGGGCGTAGCCGCCGGCGGAAATCTGGCAGGCGCTGTCGCATCAGCCGGTGGCATCGGCGTGATTGGCTCGACGGGGATGGACGGCGACGATCTGCAGGCGGAGATCGACAAGGCGCGGGAACACGCCGACGGTCCGTTCGTGGTTGACGTGGTCTTTCCCGCCCACGCCCCCGAGTCTGACAGCGACGCCCCGGTCCCGGAATACAACCCGCGCCCGATTCAGGAACTCTCCGAGGAATTAGAGGAGCAAGGTGTCGATGTCCCCGAACCCGGCGAGGTCGAGGCACACACGTTCAGCAAGGAAGACGCGCGCGAATTGATGGACGTGACACTCGAGAACGACGTGGAGGGTCTCGCGACCGCTGTCGGCGCTCCGGAGTGGGCGATCGAGGAAGCTCACGACGCCGGGATGGAGGTCATCGCCCTCGCGGGCAAGCCGAAACACGCCGTCTACGCGGACGATGCCGGTGCAGACTTCATCGTCGCTGACGGCACGGAGGGCGGCGGCCACTCTGGGCCGGTTGCCACGCTTGACCTCATTCCGATGGTCCAACAGGTGACCGACAAGCCAGTCATTGCCGCTGGTGGGATTTCGAACGGCGCCCAGATTCTCGGCTGTCTCGCCACAGGTGCCGAAGCCGTGTGGATGGGGACGCGGTTCCTGCCGACGAAAGAATCCAGTGCCGACGACGAACTCAAAGAATCGGTCCTCGAGGCCGAGGGAGCCGACGCGACGGTCCGGTCTGCACTCGTGGATGGGCTGCCGATCCGCATGATTCGCAACCGGTTCACCGACGTCTGGGAGGACAAGGAGGACGAGATTCTGGACTTCCCGGAACAGATGGTCGTCTCGACGACCATCATGAACGCGGCGAACGAAGCCGACCTCAAGAAAGAGTACGGGCTCCTCCCCGCCGGCCAAGGGAGCGCACTCATCGAGGACACCGGTGAGTACCAGTCTGCGGTGGACGTCGTCGAGGGACTTGTAGCCCAGACCGAAGTGGCCTACGACCGACTCGTGTCTCTCCGAACGGACTGATTCCCGACGCGGTCGTTTCTGGTTCTACCCGCACTCGGTGCCGTGAGACGTTCGATCCTGAGGGGCCACTGTCACGCCCGCTAGGCCGTTGAACACACGTCGACGGCCTAGAGTGGCGTCTCGCCGTCGAGAATGAGCTTCGCTTGCTGGGCGAGCAGCGCCGGCAGCAACTCCACGGTCACTGGCCCCTCGTCGGAACTCGGCGAGGCGTCCAGGTGCGCCCGATAGAGCCCGTCGATGAAGGCCGCGAGCTTGAACACGCCGAAGGCTCGGTAGAACCGATCGTCGGTGTACTCGACGCCGGCGTGGACCTCGTAGCGCTCGACCAGGTCCCGCCGGGTCGGGTAGTCGGGGTGTCGCATGAAGCTAGCGTAGTCGTCGACATACGCGTCGAGTGCCGGGAAGAGGTCGTAGTCGCCGAAGCGCGCTTCAAGATCGTCGGTGACCGGCGAAGGGTCACGCTCCTCCATCCAGTACGAGAGCAGCCACCCCAGGTCAGTCAGCGGGTCCCCACGGGTGGTCAGCTCCCAGTCGAGCAGGCCCACGATTCGTGGCCGCGATTCCGGGCCGAACATGAGGTTGTCCGGCTTGTAGTCGCCGTGGACGATGGTCGTGGCTGCCGGCTCAGGTGCCATCTCCGCGAGCCGATCGCCAACCTCCTCGAGGACCGGGAGGCCCCGCGAGTCCGCCGTCCGATCCAGACTCCACTCGATTTGCTCGCGGTACCGGTCGACTTGGCGCTCGTTGAAGTCCGCAGGATCCCCGAGGTCACCGAGTCCGACTCGTTCGGCGTCGACGTGGTGGAGCTTCACCATCGTGTCGACGATCTCGTTCGAGAGGGCCGTCCGCAGGGCTGGCGTCTGGAAGCGCTCCGGCGGGTCGTCGTGGATTGCCTGGCCCTCTAGGGCCTCCATGACGTAGAACTCGGCGCCGATGACCGAGTCGGACTCGCAGGCGGCCACGACCGCCGGCGTCGGCACCCACGTGTCGGCGAGCGCCGACAGCATCTCGTACTCGTGGAGCACGTCGTGTAAGAGGCCCGGTGCCGCCCCGCCGAGTGGCGGCCGCCGGAGGATGAGGTCGTGGTCGCCCCAGACGATCCGCAGCGTCTCGTTCGCGGCGCCGGGATCGATCGGCTCGACCTCGAACTGCTCCACCTCGCCCAGCTCGTCCGAGAGGAAGCTCCCCAGCGCCTCCCGATCGATGAGAGTATCTAATTCTGTCATTTTCCCGGCCGACAGTGTCGCGGGTGTGCCAATAAAACTTCCTTCATGGCGGGACAGCGCGGAGGTGGATTAGTCGGCCGTTGGCGTTCCGACGTCTGACCGGCGCGCGACAATCTTCCACTGCCCGCTCCGGAATCGGACGGTGTTGACGATGGCGCGGATGTACCAGTCGCCGAGTATCGCGAGGAAGATCATCACGAGCCCGAGGTCGAGGCCGAGGCCGATGGAGACGGAGCCGACAGAGATGACCCACATCGCGGGTAACGCCAAGAGGCCCAGCCCCAACCGAACGCCGTTCCCGAGTAACGTCCCGTAGAGTGGCCAGGTCGTGTCGCCAGCGCCCCGGAGCGCCCCCTGGAGCGTCTGGAAGACACTGAAGCCGACGATGCCGACGGCGAACACTTGGACGAACTGAACCGTGAGCTCCACGGCTTCGGTATTGAACAGCGCGATGATCTGCCGGGCTGCCACGACCATGACCACGGCCAGCACGATCTGGGTCACGATCGCGACGCGGACGGAGTCCCATCCGTACTGCGTTGCCAACCGTTCGTCGTCAGCCCCGAGGTACTGGCCGACGAACGTACTCGACGCCGTGGCGTAGCCCCAGGCCGGGATGAGCGCGAACTGGAAGACGCGCCGGCCGATGGCGTATGCCGCCACGACGGGTGTTCCAATCGTGGCAAGCATCCAGATGAACGGGAACCGGCTGAAGCTGTTGACGATCCGCGTCGCGGCCAGTGGCGCACCCACGCGGATCAGTCGCCACCCTACGAGCCAGTCCCACTGCTTGCCCCCGAGCTTGAGTGTGAGCCCAAACCGCCCCGAGCGAAAGATGGCCGTGAACACGATGGCCGCGATCGTCGCGGTGACGACCGTGCCGATGGCGGCACCCGCGATGCCCATCGCCGGAAACGGGCCAATCCCGAAGATCAGGACGGCGTTGAGGACGGCATTGATCGGCTCGGTCGCGATGCCGATGTACATCGGGGTCTTCGTGTCGCCACAGCCGCTGAGGGCTTGGCCGCCCACCATCGTCCAGAATCGAAAGACCGTTGCGAGCATGACGATGCTGAGATAGGTCGCCCCGTAGTCGATGGCTGCCGCGTCGTCGGTGAGTAATCCGATGAGAAATTCGGGATGGGTCCACGCGATGTAGGCCATCGGCGAGGAGATGAGCAGTGACATCCACAGGGACTGCTTGAGGACGAAATCCGCGCGGTCGTGGTTCCCCGCACCTTTGTGTCTCGCGACGAGGCTGATGGTCCCGCTGGCGAGGCCGATGGCAATGGCGAAGCCGATGAAGTAGTACTGCATACCAAACTGGAGGCCCGCGACGGCGGTGTCGTCGAGCGCGATGCTCACCATCAGGAAATCGACCAGCACCCGTACCGAGAAGATGCCCCCGGTGATCATCGCCGGCGTCGCCAGTTCGATAATGGATCGCCCACGGCCAGGGTCGACTCGACTCCAGGCGAACGCCGTCGCCGTCACAGTCCCAACTGCAGAACGGATGAGCCCGACAGCGGCCTCGACAAAGTCATCTCCCCGGCTCATCGTGTCACTATGCGATCTGCGCGGGACCGGATTTCGACGGACGTTTCATAAGCGTTCGCTTCCGGGGTCCGACATACGGGATCTAGCAAGGAAAGAGTCCGTCGGTCGATAGCCCGTGAACCCCTAGATCACACTAGAGCCGCTCGCTCGGCGACAGGGCGTCGCCGTCGATGTCCTCGATCGCGCGCTCCTCGAGCTTGTATCGCTGGACCTTCTCGGTTCCCGACCGGGGGAGTTCGTCGACGAAGAAGACCCGACGCGGGTGGGCATACGTCGGCACGTGGTCGAGCGCGTACTTGCGGATCTCTTCCTCGGTCGGATCCGCGTCATCTTCGAGGACCACGTAGGCGATCGGGGCTTGGCCCTTGACTTCGTGGGGAGCGGCGACGACGGCTGCCTCTTTGACATCCGGGTGGAAGAACAGCTCGTCCTCGACCTCCGCGGGATAGACGTTCTCGCCGCCGACGATCATCATGTCGTCGGCACGATCGACCATCCAGAGGAACCGGTCCTCGTCGACGCGGGCGATGTCGCCCGTGTAGAACCACCCGTCGTCGTCGAAAACCTCGGCGGTTTTCTCGGGCAGTCCGTGGTAGCCCTTCATCACCTGCGGGCCGCGTAGCGCGATCTCCCCTGTGTAGGTCGTCTCGTCGTCCCAGTCGGGCTCGTAGCCCGTGAGGTCGGCCGGCGCGGTCGGGTCGAGATGGTCCCACGGGACCCTGGTCTCGCGTGTGTCCGGATCGACGAGTCGCATCCGGTAATCGTACCCGGGCATCGGCGTTGGTTGGCCGATGCAGCCGGCGCCTTTCTGGAGCCCCCGGGCGCCTGTCAGGGTCCCGGCGATCAGGACCTCGGTCATGCCCCACCCCTCGACCAGTGGGACGCCGAATGCGTCCTCGATTCGCTTGCGGGTGTCATCGGCGAGGGCCGCACCGGAACTGCCGAGCGACCCGATCGTCGAGATGTCGTATTTGTCGGGGTGGTTCTCCATCTCCGCGACCATATCGGTGTAGATCGCCGGAACTGCGGAGAAGTTGGTCACGCCGTATTCGGTGATGGCTTCGAGCAGTGCCTGGGGTTCTGGAAGATTTCGCAGGATGACTGTGCCACCGCCGTAGAGCGTTCCGAAACACGTCCCGATGAGCCCCATGCCGTGGAATAGCGGGGTGATCGTCAGCGTGACGGCCACCTCCGGATCCGTGGCGTTGGCCGATTCGACACCATTGACACTCGAGAGGACGTTCTCGTGAGTCGAGAGGACGCCTTTTGGGTCCCCTGTCGTCCCGGACGTGTAACATTGGAGTGCCACGTCCGATTCGAAATCTCGCTCTGGCCGATCGAACGTCTCCGGCTGGCCGGCCAGCCAGTCGTCGTAGTCCTCGAGACCGGCTTCTTCGTCGCCTCCGGGAATGAACGTGTGAGCGAGTCCAGCCTTCTCGTGAAGGCTCGCGAGCTCCTCGGCGAAGTGTTCCGAGCCGATGATGACGTTGACGCCGGAGTCTTCGAGCACGTAGATCAACCCCTTCTCTGCCCGCCGGAAATTCAGCGGGACAGGGACGGCACCGGCCTTGATGATCCCGAAAAAGGCCGGCATATATTCGAGGTTGTTCGGCATGTAGATGCCGACCCTGTCGTCGGGACGCACTCCCGTCTCAGTCAGGGCACTTGCAACCTGGTTAGAACGTGCTTCGAGCTCTTCGTACGTGAGTTCTTCACCGCGAAAGATGATCGCTGGCTTCGAGCCGTACTTCTCTGCACCCATCGATGCCACATCTCCTACGTGGCGGAGTGGCTGTTGATCAAAGTACTTCATAGCGGCTGCGTAACTAGATAGCGAATGACCTGATAACTGTTTTGCTCCGGGGGAATTCCGGCATGTCCGGCGCTGACAGCAGGCTCATTTTGGATTCGTTCTATACGTTGCCCACCCTGGGTGGGTGGACGCGGGATAAGGACTGTGGTTGAGTGAGAGTTGACTGAACCTCGGCTGCACGGGCCATCCGACTGGCGCCGAATTTGGCCACACCCCCCAATCGATCCCGGTTTGTGGGATTTCGAGATGCCTCGAGGTGGCGTCAGCACGCACTGAGCAGTCGACTGGTGCCAGGGGCGGAAATCTTGAAATCAAGGCAAAGTTTATAGCGCTCAGGGCGGTTATAAATACTAGATATGTCCAAAGTTGCAGACCAACTTCGAACGGACAATCCGATGCATTTTGACCCGGATTCGTACGGGTTCAGGTACTTCAGTAACGCCGCTGATCGACACTGGAATCCCCGGGACATCGATATGAGCGAGGACCCGGATCGGCTCGTGGAGATGGCGGACGATCTCGGCGTCGACGCCTTCCGCCGGTTGCGCAGCAGCATCCGGGGGATCGCTCCTGCGGAGGAAGCTGTCATGGACGACCTAGCGCCCTTCGCCGTCGCCCTCGAAGACCCGAACGACCAGGCGTACATTACGACCCAACTCTACGAGGAGGCCAAACACACCTTGTTCTTCGATCGGTACTGGCGAGAGGTCATCCACCCGGTCGAGGAGGAACTCGGCCTGGAGCGTTCGTATCCAAAGGCGTGGGATGACACCGAATACGGTGGTCGCCAGGAGACCTGGAGTGAGTTCTTCCTCGAAATCGAGTCAGCGGTCGAGGCTCTCCTCGAGGACAACAGCCCGGAAGCACAGGTGCGGGCCCTGAGCCGGTACCACCTGATCGGAGAGGGAGTCGGCGCACAAGTCGCGTATTTCACCGCCCACTCACTGTACGAGGGTGACACGGTTCCGGAACTGCCGGAACTCCCGGGCTACCTGGAAGGCTTCCGAAAAATCCGGCAGGACGAGGGACGCCACGTCGGGTGGGGCATGAGCAAGATCAAAGAATTCGTCGAGAACGGTGACGTAACTGCCGAATACGTCAACGAGTGCGTTGACGAGTTCATGCCGTACCTCACGAATCTGGTGGGTGGCGACGACCAGTGGTCGCACCTGCCCGGACTGCCGGAGGGTGCTGCTGAGGACTACATGATGGAGAAACACAGCCAGCGGATGCAACAGATCGTCGACGCGAGCGAGTCGGTCCCGACCATCGACGAGCTGACGCAGCTCGAGACAGCCGGCGACTGACGGCCAGAGCCGGTCCGCGTTTTTTTGAGTGCTGCCCCACTTTAGGACGTGGGCTGCGTGTCGCGACCGCCGGATCTGAGTGGCGTTGTGCCCACACACTCACCACGAGAGTGTCGAGAACGAGATGGCGGCCGTCTCAGGCCGGTGTGAAGAGGAGCCCGCTGGTGGGCGTGACGCCCGGCCCGGCGGCCACGAGGCTCACGTCCGCGTCTTCGACCTGATTCGGTGAGGTGCCTCTGATCTGTCGGGCTCCTTCAGCAACGCAGTTGAACCCGTGAATGTAGGCCTCTGAGAGGTTTCCGCCTGCCGTGTTGATCGGAATCTCGCCGTCAGGGGCGAGTGTCTCGCCGCTCGCGAAGACGCTCCCGGCCTCCCCGCGGGGAGCGAGGTCGTAGTCTTCCATCAACATGAGGACCAGGCCGGTGAAATTCTCGTACAGTTGGGCCACGTCGACGTCATCGGGCCCGTAGTCCCCCCGGGCGTAGAGCTCGTCGGCGAGGTACGAGGAGTTGGCCGTCGCGTATTCGTCCAGAGGCATGTTGTGCGAGGACAGCGGACCGTTCCCCCAGGCCCCCGATCCCCCCTGCACGGCCGAGTGCACCTCGACGGCCTGCTGGTCGAGGTCCGCGGCGTTTTCCGGGCTGGTGATGATCATCGCACAGGCCCCATCGCTCTCGAGGCAACAGTCGTAGAGTTTCAGCGGGTCGGCAATGGACCGTGAGTTCATGTACTCCTCCATCGTCAGCTCGTCCCCACCCATGACGGAGCGCGGGTTGTTGTTCGCGTGTTTGCGGGAGGTCAGCGCGACGTGCCCCATGTGTTCTTCCGGCACGTCGTACTCGTGCATGTAGCGTTGGACCATGAGGGCGTACATCTGTGGTGGCGTCTCGAGGCCGAATGGCCGCGAGAATGCCATGTCTCCGCTCGCTGTGTTGCCCCCTCGGGCCTGGCCAAATCGGCCAAATTGCCCCTGACAGAGGGCTCGATACGCCACGACGTACTCGGCTGCGCCAGCGTGGACTGCCATCGCCGCGTTCA
The DNA here is from genome assembly GCA_964383875.1 of uncultured Halobacteriales archaeon. Lineage (GTDB taxonomy): Archaea > Halobacteriota > Halobacteria > Halobacteriales > Haloarculaceae > CAYLJD01. Next base: position 30,444 of record CAYLJD010000002.1, on the reverse strand, counting down.
TCACGGCCGCTGCAGCGCCACCGCCGCCGCCTTCCCAGACCATGTTCGTGAAGTTCACGTCCGGGATGCCGAGTGCTTCGGCGACTCGGGTCCCGTCGTTGCGGTCGTGGGCATAGGACGCGAAGCCGTCGATGTCATCAACCTCGATCCCCGCGTCCTCGGCGGCGTTCCTGATCGCCTCGCAGGCCAGCTCAAACTCGCTTCGCTCGGTTACGGTGCCGACTTTGTGGTACTCTGTCTCGCCGATTCCGACGATATTCGACCGTGCATCCCAAGACATGCGCGGACTGACCAACCACCGCTAAATAAAACTCCCGTCTCCCGGTTGGCCGCCTCGCGGTCTAGCTGATGCGCGCGAAAAATACGAGCCGGTCTAGTCTTGCGGACGGAATAGCGGGAGGGTCGTGTCGTCGTCGACCTCCTCCCACACGACCTCGACCGGCATTCCGATCTCGACGTCCTCCGGTTCGATGCCGACGATCTGCGTGACAAGGCGGATGTCGTCGGTCCCGTCGAGCAACACGGCAGCGACGTTGTAGGGGAGGTGCTCCTCGTGGTTCGGGCCGACGGGATGCTCGGCGATGGTGTACGTGTACACTTCACCGGTGCCTGGGAGGGATGCCCACGTGTCCTCGGAGGATTGGCACTCCGGACAGAACGGCCTCGGTGGGTGGCGGAACGCTCCGCAGTCAGCACACTGCTGAATGACAAGCTCTTGCCTGTTGGCCGCCTCCCAGAACTCGGCGTCGTCGATACCCGGCTCGGGCCGCGCGAAGATGTCGGGGAAGTCCGTACTCATTGGCGTGTCTAGTGGCTCCTTTCCGAAGTAAGTGGTATAAACGTTCTGTAGTTCGGCCGCGGGGCCGCAGTGAGACCCCGACTTATCCGCGCTGGATCGTCACGGAGGACGGGCAGATGTTCCGGCCGTCCTGATCGATCGCGACGTCGAGCGTCACCTGGTCATCTTCCGGCGAAACCTCCTCGACGGTGGCCTCGACAGTCAGTTTCTTGCCGGCCAGTGCGGAGCCGGCCATCCGAATCGTTCGCTCCGCGACGCGCCATTCGGGGCCGGCCCACTCGAGGGCCGAACGGTCGACCAGTCCCTGGAGTGCCATCGTGTTCAGGAAGATGGTTTCCGTGCCGGCAGATCGAGCCCACTCGGGATCGTGGTGGACGGGGTAGAAGTCCCGGGTCGCTGCGGCGTCGTGGATGACCGCCTTGTAGGTCGAGGCGAACTCGTAGGTGTGGGCGGTTTCTCCCTCGCTGATCTCGTCGAATCCGATCGAGCTGTACCGGTCGTCCGGTCGTGAACTCTCGTCGATGTCGATCTCGCGACGGCCATCGGCCAGCGGCGTGTCCCACTCGGGACCGTCGCCGTCGCCACCGCCGTCGCCCTCGTCGTATCGGAGCATCGAGTTGATGTCCTCGGCAAGGAGCTCGCCTTTCCTGTTGCGGAGGTACGTTTTCGTGGTCACGAAGTGGCCCTGGCCCAGCGCCGTGTCCTTCTGCTCGCTGACGCCCGTGACCTCGGAGTCCCAGTTCAGCCACGTCCCGACCCTGATTGGTTCGTGGACGACCGTCTCCGTCTGGGTGTTGATGATCGAATCAAACCGCTCGGGGAGTGGCACGCTGGCCGCCGAGACGTTCTCCTTGTCCTCGTTCGGGTCCGGCCCGGGCGACCACTCGTAGCCCATCTGGAGTGTCAGCATCATGCCGGGCGGCGCGTAGATCCCGCCCCACTGCTCTTCTGCCCACTCCTGGTCCCAGAAACTCGGATTTCCTGTCTGGACCATCGAGGCGTAAAAGCGGATCATGGAGACGTTGACCGGCTCTTTCGCGTAATGAGTGTCGCCGGTCGCCCCGACCCACTCGTCTGCTTCTTCAGCCGGACCGATAGCCGGTCGCGACGCTGTAAGCTCTTCCTCCGATTCGTCTTGGGATTCGACCTCTGATGACATGGTGAGTCAGTCGCTGTAGTGCAACCTAGTGTTTGAGTGCTGCGGTCCGAACCACGGTGCCGGACGATCCGCACTCGAGACGCGTCGCTTCAGACGGTGTGTCGAGATGCCTGGTAGGGCCTCGCTGGCACTCTCGGCCGGCCGTGGCCTCCCAAATCCGGCCCGCCGGCAGTCCGCATGGGGTCACCGTTCCCCGCTGCCCCCACACTATCTAGCGTCCATTATCGATCGATGGGTCCTAGAGTCACCGACAGTCTAGTGTGACGCCTGCGACCACGACATTCGAGTCAGCCGGGATGGTGATGGGACGAAACTCACGGGCGGGAAAACAATTATCTGCAGTTGCGCCAACGTATGCCGTGGCATGGCGACACCAGAACTACAAGCCGATTCTGATTGGAACGAGTTGTACATTGACGGGGATTGGGTGGAGACGTCTAGCGGGGAGACGATCCCCGTCACGAACCCGGCCAAGCAGGAGACCTTCGCCGAGGCGCCGGCAGGGACGACCGATGACGTCGACGCAGCCTACGAGGCTGCTGCCGCCGCCCAGCCGGAGTGGGCGGCCCTGTCCCGCGAGGAGCGAAATGCCTACCTCGCGGACGCCATCGAGGTGGTGAACGAGCGGTTCACGGAAATCGCGACGCTCCTGACCCAGGAAACTGGCAGCGCGGGGTACAAGGCGATGGCAGAGTTTGCCGTCTCGGTCGACGCGCTCGAGGAGGCCATCGAAATCGAACCGCCTGAATCCGAAGTCCGCGAATCGGCCACCTTCGACGGCAAGCAAAATCACATCACGCACGAGCCGGTCGGCGTGATCGGCATCATCACGGCCTGGAACGTGCCATTGCACCTGGCCATGCGGGCTGCTGCGCCTGCCATGGCCCTTGGCAACACCGTCGCGATCAAGCCGTCCCCCGACACACCGATCTCGGGAGGACTGCTGTTTGCGAAGATCTTCGAACAAGTCGGCATTCCGGACGGCGTCGTCAATGTCGTCACCGGCAACGACAGCGAGATCGGCGACTACTTCTCCGGGCATCCGATTCCCCGGGTCATCTCGTTTACCGGATCCAGCGCCGTGGGGCGCCGCGTCGGCAAGCACGCCGCAGAGAGCCTCGCCTACCCAGCGCTTGAACTCGGCGGCAACTGTCCCTACATCGTCACCGACGACGCCGATCCCGAGTACGCCGCGGAAGCGGCCATCCAGGGCGCGTTTTTCCACCAGGGACAGGGGTGTGTCACGATCAACCGCCATCTCGTTCACGAGGATGTCCACGACGAGTACGTCGACCACTTTGTCGACCTCGCCGAGCAGCTGGTCATCGGCGATCCGAGCGAGGACGACGAGGTCACGTTCGGACCGCTGCAGAAGCCGGCCCAGCGCGACAAGGTCGTCGAATTCATCGAGGGGTCCGTCGAGGACGGTGCCACCGTCGAGACCGGCGGCGACCACTGGGACCTGTTCGTCGAGCCGACGGTGTTGACGGGCGTCACCAACGACATGCCGACGGCATGTAACGAGCACTTCGGCCCGGTCGCGCCCGTCATCGAGTTCTCGTCCGACGAGGAAGCCATCGAGATGGCCAACGACACCGAGTACGGGCTCTCGGCCGGCGTCATGTGCCAGGACGTCGACCGGGCCACGGACATTGCCGAGCAGATCGAGGCCGGGATGGTTCACGTCAACGACACGCCGCTGAACGAGGAGCGGAACGCGCCCTTCGGTGGTGTCAAGGCTTCTGGCCTCGGCCGGTTCCACAGCGACTGGATCGCCGAGGAGTACACCGAACCCCGGTGGATGTCGGTCCAGGACGAGCAGCGCGAGTTCCAGCTCCCCTAGCCACGGCGCCACGTTTTTTTTGCCACGGTCGCGTCAGACTCCCAGCGGGCGTCGGGCTGCAGAGTAAGGATTTATGTAACTGCAGGGAGAGGCGCGACGTGGTATGTCCATGCGCGCAGCGGTTTTCAAGGAGCACGGCGAACCGGTCGAAATCGAGCAGGTCGACGAACCGGAGTGCGGTCCCGACGATGCCATTGTCCAGACGGAAGCGTCCGGCATCTGCCGGTCGGACTGGCACGTGTGGCACGGCGACTGGTACTGGTTTGGCATGGTGCCCGAAGAGGGACAGATCTTCGGCCACGAACCGGCGGGGACGATCATCGAGGTCGGTGAGAACGTCGAAAACGTCGAGGTCGGCGACCAGGTCACGGTGCCGTTCAACATGGCTGACGGGACGTGCCCGTACTGCCGGGACGGGATGTCGAACATCTGTGACAACCTCGTCGCGTTGGGCATGGCACCCGACGCCCAGGGAGCGTGGGCTGAGCAGTTCAAGGTCCACCAGGCGGACGTGAACGCTGTCAAACTCCCGGACGGCGTTCCGCCGCTCGACGTCGCGGGGTTGGGCTGCCGGTTCGCGACGGCATTTCACGGCGTTGTCCACCGGGCGGAGGTTGAGCCGAGCGACTGGGTGGCCGTGCACGGTTGTGGCGGCGTCGGGCTCTCGGCCGTTCACATCGCGGACGCCCTCGGCGCGAACGTGATCGCCGTCGACCTCAACGACGAAACCCTCGAGTTTGCCGAGGAACTCGGGGCGGCGGAAACGATCAACGCCGCGGAATCCGACGACCCCGCGGGCGAGGCGGCGGCCCTGGCGGGGACCGGCTGTGACGTCGCAGTCGACGCGCTCGGGATCGAAGCGACGTTCCAGAGTGCACTGGGCTCCCTCGGCAAGCGCGGCACCCACCTCCAGCTCGGGCTGACCACTGCAGAGGAGGAGGGCGAAGTGTCTATTCCCGTCGACATGATGGTCTTCACCGAGCAGGAGTTCGTCGGGTCCCTCGGCATGCAGCCAAACCGCTTCGACGAGATTTTCCGAATGATGGAGCGGGGAAAGCTCGAACCGTCGAAGATCGCCGCGCAGCACGTCTCGCTCGACGAGGTTCCGGAGACGCTGGAGGCCATGAGCGATTTCGACACCATCGGCTTCCCCGTCATCACCGAGTTCTGAAATAGTCGATCGACCGCTCGCGTTCTCACGCGGTCCGTCTCACCTGTCGCGAGTCCCGACCCGCCACGGTCGGATACGGGCTCAGAACTCCTCGGGCGTCCCCGTTGGGATCCCCTTCTGGCCGATCACCTTCCACCGGCCACTCCAAAACCGGACCGCCACGACGACCGCCCGGAGGTAGCGATCGAGAATGATCGCGGCGTAGATGAAGACGACACCGGCGCCGATGCCCGGGGCGATGGCAAGGGCAGTCCCGCCAAACAGCACGAACCCGGCTGGCAGCGCGAGTGCTGCGAGTGTCAGACGGACCCCGTTTCCGAGCACCGCGGCGTAGAACGGCCAGGTCATGTCGCCTGCCCCGCGGAGGGCACCTTGGAGGGCCTGGGCAACGCTGTTCCCAGCGACGCTCACGGCCAGCACCCGGATGAACGTGACCGATAGGTCGACCGCCTCCAGGTTGAACAACACGACGATCGGCCGGGCGAAGATCGCGGCCAGTCCCGCGACGAGGACCTGCGTCACGAGCGCGAGCGTGAGCGCCTCTCGCCCGTATCGCGTGGCCTCCTCTTCGTCACCTCGACCCAGGTTCTGGCCGACGAGAGCGCTCGCCGCCGTGGCGTATCCGAAGCCGGGAATGAGGGCGAGGGTCATGAAGCGCCGACCGATCGCGAAAGCCGCCACCACCGGCGTCCCGAGGACACCGAGGACGAACAGGAAGGGGAACCGACTGCCGGTCTCGATGAGTCGGCGCCCGGCCACCGGCAGGCCCACCCGGACGATTTCTTTGATGATGCCGCGGTCCACCTGTGTCCCGCCCAGCCGGAGCTGGACTTCGAACAGCCCTGACCGGAAGATCCACACGTAGATGGCGGCTCCGAGGGCGGTCGCGAGGGCCGTTCCCGCGGCAGCGCCGGCAATGCCCATCTCTGGCGCTGGACCTAGACCGAAGATCAGGATCGCATTGAGGACGAAGTTGGTCGGGATCACCACCAGGTTGACGACCATCGGCGTTCGCGTGTTGCCGCAGGCCTCCAGCGCACGCGCCCCGATCATACTCCAAAACCGGAGGGTCAGTGCCATCATAATGATCTGGAGGTAGATCCCCCCGAGTCGGACGACCGCCGGATCGTCGGTGAACAGCTCGATGAGGGCTGCAGGGTAGACGACTGAGACGAGAACGAGCGGCGCTGAGATACCGATGGAGAGCCACAGCGCCTGCTTGATGGCGAGATCCGCCCGATCGTGGTCTTCACGCCCCTTGAATCGCGACACGACCGAGATGGTGCCGCTGCCGATCGCCATCGCGAGTGCGAATCCCAGAAAGTAGTACTGAAATGCAAACTGCATGGCCGCGAGGGCCGCGTCAGAGCCGGCCAGGCTGACCATGAAGAAATCCGACAGCCGGAGAATCGTCCAGATGCCGCCGCTCACCATCGCGGGCGTCGCGATGTCGAACGTCTCCTGGCCGCGCTCGCGACTCACCAACCCCAACCGCGCGAGCGTGAGCGGGAACAGGCTGAGTGTTCGGTGACCACTCCGTCTGATGCGTTCGAGGACCAACGTCTCGGCACAGACGCTCGCGCCGACTCACAAAACCCTTTCCACTTCCTGTGTGATCCGACGGTGAACGCCACACGTCACTCGTTTCGCCCCGACACCAAGGTACATGCTACGGGAGTCTCGCCCTCGGGCCCGTGGCCGGCGGTCACGGCCCGCCCTCAGACAATCGCGTCCCAGGCGACAGTGTCGGTCTCCGCCCGGAGATCGTACTGATTCGAGGTCCGCGTGAGGACTCCCTCGTCCCGGAGGTACTCGAGGTGGGCGAACGCCTCGCCCGGCCCGTGGATGATGTGAATTCCGTCGAGGGACCCGAAGAGGTCCGCGCTGACGGTCCACGCGTCAGCCGGGCCATGGTCCGAGAGAAATGAGATGATTCGCTCACACCGCTCCCGATGGTGATCGACTATTTCGGCGATTCGATCGCCAGGTTCATGAATGGGGGTCCGATGACCGGGCCAGAACCGCTCGTACCCTCGGTCGTTCAATCGCTGGAGGGACTCGAGGTACGCTGACAGGGGATTGTCGAGGCGAGTGTCGGACCCGCCCACGTTCGGCGTGTACACTGGAAGGACAGCGTCGCCAGAGAAGGCGTGGCGACCGTCGTCGCCAGCGAACTCGTAGCAGCAATGACCCGCGGCGTGTCCCGGCGTATGGACGACACGAAGGTCGAATCCCCCGGCGCGGATCGACTCACTGTGTTCGACTTCGGTGACGTCGTCGAGGGTGGGGGTGAGCCGCTCGGCATCGTCTTCCTCGTCGGACATGGGGATGGCCTCCTGTTTTCGCTCCGGCATGCCCCACTCGTCGAACCGTTCCAGCTGGCGGTCGCGCATCGCGTCGATTGCCGCGTCGTCGCCCCGGACGATTGGGGCGTCTTCCCGGTGAACGTAGACGGATGCGCCGCCGGCGGCCTGAATCTCGCCGGCGAGGCCAACGTGATCCTGGTGGAAGTGCGTCACGAGGACGTCCTCGACGTCGGCGAACGAATAGCCGCGATCGTCGAGGCTGGTGCCCAGTTTGTCCCGAACCACTGGTTCGGAGATGCCTGGGTCGACGACGGCGAGTCCATCCCGGTCGAGGATGTATGCGCAGTTCTCGCCCTCGAATTCCGGATTGCCAAGAGTCACAGTAGTCAGCCCGTCTGGCTCCATGTCCCCGCAGTCCGAGTCGGCTCAAATCAATCTTTCTTTGCGCCCGCGGTGCCGGACGGCGCCCGTCCGCGGGCACTAGATCCCGCGACCCACTCGAGTTTCGGTGATCTGTGCGCGGTCGACGATGTCCCCGTAGCTGTCGCGGACGTCGTCGACGATATCGTCAATGGGAGCCTGGACGGCGAACGTGTCCACCATCTCCTCCGTGACGAGTTCGCCCATTTCGCCGAACTTGTTCTGCGTCGACAGGTCGTGGAGTTCCATCCCGATGTCCTCCCAACCGTAGTACTCGAGGATGGGGTGGTACGTTCTCGTACTGCCATAGAAGGCGATTTGCGTGCGGGTCAATTCGCGGTTCTGTTCGATGTCGTCGGCAGTCTCGCCGGTGATAACCATCGGCGACGCGAGGAGGTCGACGTCGTCCGGATCCCGGTCTGCGTTCGTCGCTGCATCTTCGACGGTCGGAATGACCACTTCCTCGATATATTCCGGTGGCGTGAGTGGGTGGATGGTGAGCCCGTCCCCGACTCGTCCGGCCGTCCGAATGTTGTACTCGTTGACCCCAGCGACGTAAATCGGGACGGCCGGGGTGTCGATCGGGCCCGGGTTAAAAAAGTCCGTCATCAAGGAGAACTGGTAGAACTCCCCATCGTACTCGAGCGCGTCTGCCTCACCCTGAAAGACGTCGAAGATGTGCTTGATCGATTCGACGACTTCACGGAGACGAGGACCGGGGGACTCCCAGTCGAAGTCGACGCTGAATCGGCGCTCGTTGTGACCTTTGACCTGGGTTCCGAGTCCGAGTACGAAGCGACCATCGGAGTATGTCTGGAGGTCCCACGCGAGGTATGCCAACACCATCGGGCTCCGCGTAAACGAGAGGGCGATGTTCGTCCCGATCACTGGCTCAGTGGTGTGCTCAGCGGCGAGCACGAGTGGCAGGAAGCCGTCGTGAGCCGCCTCGGCCGTCCAGAGTCCGTCGAATCCGTATTCTTCGGCGGTTCTCGCGGTCTCGACGGGTTCGCTGGGAAGTGATGACAGGTTCGTGTCGATTTTGAGGTCACTCATAGGACGGCCCGCAGTTTGGCGGTTCGTTTAATAAAACGTTTCACGTGGCTCTCGGGTGGGGACGTCGGGACGCTGTCACGTCACGTCCGAGACGGATTGCTCGGCTGCGGTGGGCGGGAACAGGCTGGCGACCACGAGGCAGAGGATGCTGCCACCAGCGCCGACTCCAGCCACGCCGAGGCCGGCGAGTTGGATCGCTTGCACCAGTCCAACAATCGGTGCGCCGATTCCGATAATGCCGCCGACAGCGATGGGGGTGAGCGTTTGGACGATTCGATTCAAACTCACACCGAGGCTCACGAGCCCCCCTCGGAGGTCCTCCGACGCCAGTCCCGTAAGCAGACTCGTAAACAGTGCGAGACTGATTCCCAGGCCACTACTCGAGAGGACCGTCCCGGCCCCGACGATCCAGACGTCAGGCGCAAACACCACGATGACGAATCCGGCCCCGAGGGAGATGTTCGAGATGAGCAGCGGATAGAATCGATTGCTGAACAACGCGGTCACCCGCCCGGCCTGGCTGGACGAGGTCGCGACGACGAGACCCCAGAGGGAGACGAGCACTCCCACTTGCGAGGGTGTCCCGCCGGAAATCTCCACGACGATGATGGAGATGTACGTCGCAAACCCGATCCAGACCGTGATGGGCAACGCGCGACCGATGAGGATCGCTGACACTCGCGGCCTTGTTAGAAGGGCCCCGAGGTCTTTCGAGTACGACACCATGCCAGCAATGCCCGATCCGGAGTCCGATTCGTGCGTCGTTGGCTCATCAAACCACAGGTACAGACCAGCTGCGACGGGAAGCGCGACGGCAGTCAGTAAAAACGGGATCCGCCATGAGATGATGACTAAGAGCCCAGAGACTAACGGAAACACGCTCGCAGAGATGCCAGCTGCCGAGAGGCGGAGTCCTTGGGCGGTGGATTCGGCGGATCCCTCGTATAGGTCGCGAATCGCCACGACGAGGAGTGGCGAGATGCCGCCGAAGGCGACTCCCTGCAACAGTCGAAGGCCGAGCACGATCTCGAACGTCGTCGTGAACGCGACGGCGGTACCGGCTGTCCCGAACAACACGATCGACGGTACCAAGACAGCTTTCCGGCCAAACCGGTCTGCCAGGACGCCAGCGATCGGGATGAGGACGATCGCAGGTGCGGTGTAAAACGACATGAGCAGTCCGATGCTCGCGGGGGAAGCGCCGAGTGGACTGATCATCGAATCGATGATCGGCGAGAGCATCGCGACGCCGAACGCTCCGAGCATGGACGTCAGGAAAATGAGCTGGAAATTCGTCTCTCGAAGCATGTCGGCGTCGGGACCGAACAACGACCTGATTGATGGGACTGGTATCATCTCTTTAAACGAATGATAAATTCGAGACATTGTGGAAACCCTCGTCCAGTGGCTGACGCGTTTGACGGTGGGTTACTTATAGCCCGCAGCTTCGCCGCCGGGGGATTTTCGTCACCGTGAATCGCGGGGCGGTAGGGTGGTGGGGTGTGTCGAGTCCACGTTCACGTGGGACGGGCCGTCGCGGTGGCCCGAACCTGCGATTCGCGATGCAGCTAAGCTGTGACTCGGCACACACGTCCGTTCTCTCACAGAGCGAGCAAGGACTAGCCAGGGGTGGGATTTGAACCCACGAATTCTCGATTACAAGTCGAGTGCTTGTCCCGCCCAAGCTCCCCTGGCGCAGTCGACAGTTATTCGTCGGTCTTTGAGTTTGTGTCGCTTTCGGGTGTCTTCTCGAGTTCGAGCCGGTGGGGTTCGTATCCGTGAGAGGCGTAGAACTCGCGGGCCGTGTCGTTCTCGGCCATCACCTCGAGGGCAACAACGTCGGCTCCCCGACTGACGAGCTCGACCTCCGCGGCCGCGAGGAGTTTGCTCCCGGTTCCCTGTCCTCGTTCACCGTCGACCACGTACAGGTTCTCGACGACGCCGCGGCGGACGGTCTGTTCGAGCGATCCGGTCTCGATTCGAAACATGACGAATCCGACCAGATTCCGCTCGTCCCGCGCCACCAGGAGGGTTCCGGTCACAGTGTGACGGAGGATGGATTCGCGGAGTTCGGAACGATTGCTCTCCGCTTCGAGGTGCGAGCCGTGCTGGCGCTGGTTTGTCGCCAGGTCGACCCACGCGTCGACAATCGCCCCCGCCTCGTCTGTGTCCGGAACTTCGATGTCCATGCGGCCGTCGACGACTCTCCGCGCGGCATCTGCAAAGGTCTTGTTCCGCACAGTCACCGTCGGTGCATCTGTTTACCCCCACCGATACAGACGCAGTGTGAAAATCGTCGACAGTCTCAACGCACTCGTCCGACACTGCTCTTGCCTCAATGCCTCGCCACGCCCGAAGGCGGGCTAGATATTCCGACAGTCAGCACAGACCAACTGGCCGTTGAAAGCGGCAAGGTCTCCGGTGAACGTCCCACAGACTTCACAGATGCCCTGTTCGCGGAATTCCTCAACTGCCGCTCGCTCCTCGTCAGGTCCGTGGCCGCTCCCGGCAGTTTGTTCCATCGAGAGCCTGCCGGTCGGCTGGTCAGTCTCAGCCCCGAACGGCCGTATGGCGAGGACGTCGTGCTCGGTGAGGATCCCCTGAGGCTCGCCGTCGTCTCCGCTTACGACGACCCGGCGGGCATCCCGTGTCGAGAGTTCCTCGGCAGCGGCGGCCACGGAGGTGTCGGGAGCGACGGACGGCACTTCATCGGTCATCGCATCCTGCACCGTCGCGTCGGCCGGGTCCGGCCCGTCCACGAGTAACCGAAGGACGTCTCGGCTCGTCACGACGCCGACAGGTTCGCTCCCCCGCAGCACAACCGCTGTATCCACCCCATCACGCAGAAACAGCTCGACCGTCGACAGCAGGTCGTCGGATTCGCTCACGCCGAGGTACTCCCGGTCCATCACCTCCTGGACTCTGACGTCGGGGTTCATGTGGTATAGAGTACCACACCACTCGCAAAAAAGGTATTCCCGTAGCCTTATAGCGGTCTCGTCCGTATTGGGGAGGGCTCGTTGGTGACTCGCGGTGGTGACCTAGAAAGCGAGTTCGATATCGGCGCCGGTGTCTCGACACGTCTCGAGTGCGTGTTTGGCGACCATCCCAGCGCCCGAGGCCGTTCGGCCGCGGCCGACGCCCACTTTCAGTTCGACGCCGACGGCCCCGTGGACGTGTTCGATTGCGTCCCGGTAGGCTTCCTGGTCCATGTCCGGACAGACGGCAATGACGTTGTCTCCGCCGACAAAAAACGCCAGCGCGTCGTCGGCATCGCGCAAGTGCGCCATCAGTTCGGCGTAGCCCTGTTCGATCCGAATGAACGTATCGAACTCGTTGAGTTGGTCGGTGTACTTCCCGGTGGCGTCGTTGACGTCGAAGTGGGCGATCTGGACGTCGTCGTCCGACCGCTCGTCGGCCGGGATGGGCCGTCCCCGGAGCACTTCTCGCCGTCCCTCGTCCTGGGCGCTCCCTGCCGCCTGCAGGAGTTCGGTTGCCGTGCCAAGTGCAGTGGCCGGACTCCGGTCCGTGGCCACACCGAGGCTCATCGTCACCGGGTAGCGATTGCCGACCGACTCCTGAATCAGGGCGTGGTCGTCCAAGTCCATCCCGTTTGTCACGGCGATCATGTTGTCGAATCGCGAGAAGAAGACGTACCCGTCACGGTTGCCGAACAGCTGCGACAAATCGGCGAAGAGTCGCGATTGCAGTGTTTGGAGGTCCACTTCGCGTCGGGGTTCGGGCGTCACCGTCCACGGGCCATAGTTGTCGATCTGGACGTGTGTCACCTGCGTATTGGTCACGGTAGCCGGTGGTTTACCGGGGCTGGTTTTCTGTCTTTGGGATCGACACGGGCGGCGAGGTTACGAAATTCGATTGGCGACGTCGACGGGGCCTGGAGTCACAGTCCCCCGCCGGGAATCGTATTCGACGAGCCCGATGGCTTGGAGCTTCGGGAGGTGCCGGCAGAAAATCTCGTCACAGACGTCGCGACGCTCGGAAGCAGAGACGGCAGTCGGCGTCGTGTCGAGCTCGCACGCGCGGACGGCCGCGGCCACATCGATCAGTGGGAGCGGTTCGTCGTGATCGAGAAGGACGCGGAGGATCTGTCGGCGACGGGGGTCCGCTAGCGTCGCTTCGAGGATCTCCGCCGGCACGTCCGCGCTGGATCGACGTTCGCCGCTCGCCATACATCTTGTCTGTTCACCCCACATCCCTAAGTATGTTGTGTGTTGACATGCAACAATATTTCTCGAGGGGAGGCGACGAATCCACGTCGGGTCTCAGTGAATTGCGAGGGTGCTGTTCTTCACAAGTGACTCCGACTGAGTGGGCCCCCTGATGTGCCCCGGATCGCAAGCTATTTTGAGTCTCTCCCGCCGGTCTAGGACGAACGAGGCTTCGCCCGCGTGGCGCGGCATTCGGCGTATCAATGTCCCTACGCTCCCTACTCCGGAAGGAACTGTACTGGAGTCGGCGCCATGCCCTCGGTCTCGCCTTCGTTCTGTTGCTCCTTCCCGGGTTTTTCGCCGCGTCAAGTTTGCTCTTTCAGGACGTCATTCCCCGCAATACGCCGGTCGCGATCGTCCCTCAGGACGAGTCGGTTGACGCGGAGGAAATCGGCCTCATCTCGGCTGGACTCGGCATCTACGCCGATCCGGTCCTCGTGGAAGACGTTCAGCAGGCCCGGGAGATGCTCCGACGTGAAGCGGTCTACGCCGTGATCGAGGTTCCACCGGGGATACGTGACGCCGGGACGGACGCAACCTTCGTCCTTACCGTCGAAGGCAGCATGGTCCCCTTCAAAGAACCTTCGAAGGCAATACAAAGTCTGATGGCCGCACGGCTGGATTCGTTCCTCGATGCAAATGTCGACGTGCAGCGCATCGTCGTCGGCAACGACCACGACCTCTCGGAGTACCTGGTGCCCATCACGCTCATGGGACTGCTCATGCTTTTTGCGTTCACCTACGTCCCGTACAACCTTGCGCAGGAGTCGCGGGCGCTCGATCGCATCCGGATGGCGTCCTCGCTTGAAGCCCTCGTCGGGTCCAAGCTCGTCTTTTTCACGGTGTTGATGCTCCTGCCGATCGTCGTCTTTCAGGCCGCGATTTCATTGATTGGTTACGAGATCACCGTCTTTGCACCCGGAGCGGTCCTTGCCCTCCTCTTTACGTTCATCTCCCTCGCTGCCATCAGCATGGCCGTGACCATCCTCACGCGGTTCGGGACAACGGGCCGGTTCGTGAATGCCGTCTTGCTCCTCGGCGTGGTCGGGTTTTCGGGATTGGCCTACCCGGTTGGCTACTTCTCGCCGCTCCGGAAGGCGATCGTGCGTGCGATGCCGACGCACTATGGGGTGATCGTCACTCGGTCGAGTATGCTGAAGGGGGCGACACTCGCTGAGTTCGGCACGTGGATCGCCGGTCTTGGTGTGGTGGCCGTCCTCTCGTTGATCGTCCTCGAATCAGCCATCCTGTACCACCGGAGGACCGTCTAATGGCGTCGTTGGCCCTCGAAGACGTGTCGAGACTCTATGGTGACGTGTTGGCCGTCGACGACGTGTCGTTGTCGTTCGGCGACTCGACATTTCACTGTCTGCTGGGTCCCAACGGCTCGGGCAAAACGACTATCTTCCGCCTCCTTCTGGGGCTCGATCGGCCGTCTTCAGGGACCGTGACACGCGACACGCACACTGTCGGCTGTGGCTTCCAGCGACCGACGTTTTACCCCTCGCTCTCGGTGCGGGAGAACCTGGACGTGTTCGCGAGCCTCGCCGGCGAGAGTGGGCAGGCGTGGCGCGAGCGTCTCCTCGACGCGTTGCAGCTCCGCCCGGTCTTGGACCGGCCGGCGGGTGAGTTGTCCGGCGGGTATGCCCGCAAACTCGACCTCGCCCTCGCGCTCCTGGATCGACCTGGGGTCGTGCTGCTCGACGAACCGCTTGGTGCGCTCGATGACGTCTCTGCCGACAGGCTCGTCTCGTTTCTGGCCGCATACCGGGACGCCGGACACTGTGTTGTCGTTTCGACGCACCGGGCGACCGAGTTCGAACCCCACCTCGATCGGGTGACCATCGTCGCCGGCGGGACCGTCCTGCTCGATGCGCCGATGACCGACATCGATCTCGGTTCGGCCGGCTCGTTACAGTCGTTCTACGTGGACATGGTCACGGACACGATCGACCAGGATCAGACCTTTCCGACCGGTCGGGAATGAAGCCGGAGGCACGTCGACGGTCCGCCCGTCCAGGAAAGCGGTGGGGATGGGAGTTGAACCCATGAGGCCTCTCGGCCACCTGCTCTCAAGGCAGGCGCATTAGGCCGCTCTGCCACCCCACCGCGCCCAGTGCTACGGCCGCCCGCTTGAAGGCCCTTCGGTTGGATTTGACGTCACCGCAGGAAAGTGAACCGACGGCGAATGCGTGCTGCACGGTTCAGACGTGAGCGGGTGGCATCAGCGCGTCTCGCGGCTGATCGTCGAGCCAGTCGCAGAGCTCGCAGAGTTGTTCGGTGGCCGCCTCGAAGAGCCGCTCGCCCTTCTCGGCCGTGGCGTCCGTCTGGTCGCCGAGTGCGCCGTTGCCCGTGTTTTCCACGGCGTCGTAGAACACCCGCGTGCCGTGTTTCATCGCTTCCGTGTTTTCGTAGTCCGTCAGTCCGCCGTCGCGTGCCGACGCCAGGCGGTCTTCGTGGACTAGATCCGGATGCAAGTGCTGGATCAGGGCCGTCTCCTTCGGTCCGGCGTGGGGACCATTGACCTCGAAGGACTCGTCGACGAGATCGGGAATGCTTTCGTTCCACATCCACGGGACGGCGTACATCGTTCCGTCGTCGCGCACCCGTCGTCCCACCTCGCGGAGGTGGCGGGTGTTCCCACCGTGGGCGTTGACGTAGATGACCCGATCGATCCCGTGATACGCGAGATTCCGGGTCAGCGACTCGACGTAGTCACGAAAGACCGGCGCGTCGGCCCACATCGTGCCGTGGAACTGTCGGTGGTGGGGACTGACGCCGACGGTCACGGTCGGCGTACAGAGATAGCCGGTTCTGTCGGCAGCTGTCCTGGCAAACCCTTCCGCGATCAGGTGGTCGGTCCCTTCCGGTAAGTGTGGCCCGTGCTGCTCTGTCGATCCGAGGGGCACGAGCGCGAGTGATTCCGTTTCGAAGTACTCCTCGAGGTCCATCCACGTCTCGTCTGCGAGGTACATCGTTGCCGACTGTGCGGTGTGCGCGGCCTTGAATCTCCCCATCCCTCGCGGGTTCCGACCTGTGCGCTCCGCCGTCACTCACTCCATCTCGAGTGTCAGGTCGCCGCCACGCTGGACAGCCCGCAGACCGAGATCCGCGATGACCGTCGCCGTTCGCGGTGGGACGTTCCGACCGGCCCGGACTCGCGATCGAAGGTAGGGAATAGCGGTGGAGAGGTCTGCTCCGGTCTCCATGACCGGCAACATCGGCCCGAAGCCAACGTCGAGGTCGGCGTCGTCGGCCCGCGAAGCGATCGTTTCGACGGCTGGCGGGTCGAAGAGTCCCTCGAAATCGAGGTGGTCGGTCAGGCCCGTGAGATACACCCGCCCGCGGGTCGTCGGCCCGAGGACGATCGGACGGGTTCGGAGTTTCATCGCGACGGTACCCAGGTGCTGTCGCGAGAGAAATGCCGCGGTCGGCTCGACGAGCACGACCGAATCGACGCCCTCTGCGTCGAGCAGATGGGCAGTGGTATTCCCGGCCCTCGCTTCGAACGTCTCGCCGACTTGGACTTCGTACCTGACGTCGTCTGGCCGTGGAAGCTCCTCGCCCAGGCTCGCGGCGAGCCGCGCTTCGGAATCGACGTCGACCGGGAGCTGCTCGGATGGCCGGTAGTTGACGAGCAGTTCGCCGGGGCCGTCCTGGACGGCGGCACACACGTCACAGAGCATCGCCTCGTAGAGCCGGCGGGCGTCGGCGGCAGCGAGCGGCGACGTCTCGACGAACTCGCCGAGGACTGCTCCTTCGACGGGCGGATCGGCGAGCACAACGAACGTAGACATGCCGGAAACTCGTGCGTTCGAGGCCTTGGCCTTTTATACTCGGACACGAACTGCCCACATGGAGTGGAGAACCGCTGCCGGAAGCGCCGCCGTCCTGTGTGTCGTCGCCATCTGTGCGGGTGTCGTGACGAGCCTCGCGACGGCCAACGGGCTCCTGCTCGATTCGGCCCGGGCCGTCCCGGCGATGCTGACGCTCGTCGTGGTCGTGCTGGGATTCCTCGTCGCGATTGTCCTGGCCGGGCCGTCTGGTGACTGGACATCGAATCCCTACTGGTAGGTCGAGGATCGATAGCCGACCCACCGGATCGGCAGTCCTCCGGTTATTCCGTCGGCTCGGCGCGTGTGTCAGCATCAGCCGGGTCGTCGACCGGGCTTGTCGGGTGGTAATCCGTGTCGTACGCCCCCGGTCGACCGTCGAGCCGGTCGGGATTGATCCGCCCGCCGAGGAGCATGAAGTCCAGCACGGTACAGTACAGTATCGACTCGATGACGGGGACACCTCGAGGCGGCAGGACCGGGTCGTGGCGACCCACGACCGTGATCTCCTTGTGTTCGTTCGTCTCCCAGTCGACGGTCTCCTGGGTCATCGGGATCGACGTCGGCGCGTGCAGTGTGACTTCCCCGTAGATCGGCTCGCCGGTCGTGATCCCCCCCTGTATTCCCCCGTGATCGTTGCCGACGGGGATCGGATCACCGTCGTCGGCCACGGCATCGGGTCGAGTCTCACCGTCCGCGAACGTCCAGTCCTCGTTACGATCGATGCCGGGTACCTCGCGGGCCTCCTTCCCCAGGCCGTATTCGACGGCCGTCGTGGCAGGAACGGACAGGAGCACACGCCCGAGCCGTGACGGGACCCCGTCGAAGCGCGGGGCGCCAAGTCCCCGTGGGACCCCGCGGCATTCGAAGTAAATCGATCCGCCGATGGAGTTTCCTTCCTGCTGGTACTCGTCGATGGCGGCCCGCATCTCCTCGGCAGTCTCTGGGTGGGCACAGCGGACCTCGTTATCCTCGGTATGCTCGACCATGTCTTCGAAGCTCACAGGCGGTGATTTGATCTCGCCGATCTGATTGACGTGGGCCTTGATCCGGACGTCGAACTCGCTCTGGTCGAGTATCTGCTTGGCGACCGCGCCGGCCGCCACCCAGTTGACGGTCTCGCGAGCCGACGAGCGTCCACCCCCGCCCCAGTTCCGTGTCCCGAACTTCGCCGAGTATGTGTAGTCGCCGTGTGATGGGCGCGGGGCCGTGACGAAGGGCTCGTATTTGCCGGATCGTGCGTCCTTGTTCTGGATGACCATCCCGATCGGCGTCCCGGTTGTGTACCCGTCCTGGAGGCCTGACTTGATCGAGACCGCGTCGGGTTCGTCGCGACTGGTGGTGATCATCGACTGACCCGGTCGCCGTCGGTCGAGTTCCGCCTGAATGTCCGCCTCCTCGAGTTCGACGCCGGCGGGACAGCCCGAGACGGTACAGCCCATGGCCTCGCCGTGGCTCTCACCGAAGGTCGTCACCTGGAAGAGCCGACCGACGCTGTTCCCGTTCATGCCACCTTCCTTGGTGTCCGGCCTCTTAGGCCTTGCATTCATTCGCCCCTGTTCCGGGGGGTAAGACGTCCGGCCAACTCCATCGGGTCAATCCCGGATCCACGATGCTGACCAGTACCCGGTGCAATCTCGTGGTTCTGGACCGGCGTTCTCACTCTGTCTTTCGCGATACCGTCGCGCCGAGGTCTTCGAAAACGTCGAAAAACGCGGGGAACGAGACGTCCACGTGTTCGCCACCTTCGACCGTCGTGGTTCCCTCGGCAACCAGGCCGGCCACCGATAACGCCATCACCAGCCGGTGGTCGCCGCGGCCGTCCACGGTGGCGCCCCGAAGGGTCGAATCCTCACCATTCACGACCAGTTCGTTCTCGCTCTCCTCGACGCTGGCGCCGAGCGCAGCCAACTCCTCGGCCATCGCGCTCACGCGGTCGGTTTCCTTGTACCGAACGTGCTCGCAGTCGGAGATTCGCGTCGTTCCCGACGCCGCCGCACCGAGGACGGCGATCGTCGGCAGGAGGTCAGGCGTGTCTGCCACGCCCACTTCGATCCCCGAGAGGGCAGCCCGGTCCACGGCGATCTCTCCCGCGTCGCGGTCCCACTCGACAGTCGCCCCCATTCGCTCGAGGATCTCGACGATGGCTGCGTCGCCCTGCTTGCTCGGCCTCGCACCCTCGACGACGACGTCGTCCTCGGCGGCCAGCGCTCCGGCGGCGAGGAGGTACGACATCGATGAGAAGTCACCGGGAACGTGGTACTCGCCGCCGGCTGGGTCGTAGCGTTGGCTTCCGCCGACGGAGAATCCCCGCGACGTCTGGCGCGCGCGGACGCCGAACGCATCGAGGACGTCGAGCGTGATCTGCACGTACGGTGCGCTTTTCAACTCGGTCTGGAGCGTGATGTCGACGCCGGCGTCGGTCACTGCTCCCGCCATGAGGAGCGCGGTCACGAACTGCGAGGAGACGTCCCCCGGGATGGCCGCCGTCCCACCGGTGATCGGACCGCGGACCACCAGCGGCGCCTGGCCGTTGTCGCGGGTGCTCTCGGCCCGGCCGCCGAGCTGGTCGATGGCCCGGAGGAGCGGTCCTTGGGGGCGCGATCGTAACGACCCGTCACCCGTCAGAACGGTGGTACCGTCCGCGAGCGCTGCGGTCGCGGTCACGAGCCGCATCGTTGTCCCGCTGTTCGCACAGTCGAGAACGTCCTCGGGCACTGCCGGTCGACCGGCGAATCCCTCGACATCGAGATCGTCACCCGCCTCCGTCACGAGCCCACCGAACGCTTCCACCGCGCGTGCGGTTGCGCGCGTGTCAGCACTGATGAGCGGCTCACGGACGAGGGCTCCGTCGGCGTATCCGGCCGCGAGGATCGCGCGATGGGTGTAGCTCTTGGAGGGTGGCGCTCGGACGCGACCCCCCACGGAGGATTGCGACACCTCGACATTCATGGGTCGTGGTCGGTCGGCCCGGGACAAGAGGATACCGGGACGGCTGAACGCAGGCGGTGTCGCGTCAGTCGTCCTCGTATTCCCGCCAGACGTACCGCACGCCGTAGGATCGATACGGCCGCCACTGCTCGGCCACGTCTCGCATCTCGTCGCGGGAGAGTTCTGTACCGTTTCCATACAGCGACTGGATGCCCCGCCGGATCGCGAGGTCCCCGAGGGGCAGGACGTCCTCGCGGCCGAGGACGAACAAGAGGTACATCCGTGCCGTCCACTCACCGATACCGCGGATCTCGGTCAATCGGTCGACGACGGCGTCGTCGTCCAGCGCTGCGAGTCCTGACCGGGTCAGATCTCGCTCTTGAAAGGCCCGTGCGGCGCTCTGGACGTACTCGATCTTGGCGCGACTCAGACCGGCGTCCGCAAGCGCAGTCTCGTCGGCTGCCAGCACCCGCTCCGGCGTGACCGCGTCATCGAGGACAGCGAACGTCCGCTCTTTGACCGCCCGCGCGCTGGCGGTGGAGAGTTGCTGGTTGACGATGCTGACCACCAGGCGCCGAAACGGATCGTCGGCAGGTTCGATCTGGATCGGTCCGTGGCTCTCCATGAGGCGAGCCATCGTGGGATCCCGGCCCAACGTGGCCCGGACGGCCTCGTCCATCGCCCCTATTGTCCGGGCGGGTGCGCAATGAGCGTCACGATTCTCCGGGTGAGGGTCGGACCCAGCGTGGATCTGTTCGGGTGAGACGGGACGAACGGACGGGCACCACGATCCGTCACTCACGGTCGTACGGCGCGGGTCATCATGTCGGGACGTGGGTGCGTCGAACGCACGCACTGTGCCAGCACACTCCGACCTGGCGAGAGGGACCTGACAGTCTGGCGGACCAGACCGGCACGATCGGAAGCGGGAATGAGGATTGATCGCGCTTAAAGACAGACTTTATTACCGACTGTGGATCAGTCTAAGGTGCGCTCGGTTGGTGTAGTCCGGCCAATCATTTCGGCCTTTCGACAATTACGGCAATTCGCCGGATTGGAAGAGAGCCGATGACCGGGGTTCAAATCCCCGACCGAGCATCCGCTGCTTCGTGAATTTCGGTGTGTCGATCTACGTTGGTGAGACGGCTTCCGCCCGAATATTTTTAACTCGGTTGATCGATATGTTGTGCCCCTTGGTGTCATTTCCCGGCTGGTATTCTACGATCACAGACTCGCGCGCGTGCCGCTCCCTCCTCCCCACTCCCGCCGGTTCGTCGCAGATTCACCAATGCGTCCACGCTGCAGACTCCACTGATCACCTGGAGATGCTCGGTGAACTGAGTGGTGACTGTCTGGAGTTACCGGACGTAGACCTCGACCGACTGAGTGCGGTGCGGAAACAGGATACGGTGGAATCTTCACACTCGAGGGCGGGCGTCGCCTCCCTGGAAAATCCAAGAGCTATTCACGGGCGACTCGTTCATCCCCTCGTGAGGACCGCCGTCGGCCGAACTGTTACTCGGGGGAATCCGCAGAGGGCGATGGTCGAAATGAGCCATGATTTTTGGTTCCACCGTCCGAGCGTCGAACATGGCGCGCAGGACCACGCGGTGTGACAACTGTGGCTATCGAGTGCGGTGGGACCCGGAAACGAGAGCGGGTCCGACAATCTTCTACGACGAAGGGCTGTGTCCGAGTTGCGAGCACTCGTTCGAGGATCGGGCACCGGTCTCGGCCCGGCGGGGTCGGAAACGGTAGGCAGTCGGTAGTCATTAGGCCGCCGGGCAACTGATTCGCCTATGCAGGTGGTCATCCTCGCCGCGGGGCAGGGGACCCGGATGCGGCCGCTGACTGATACACGGCCGAAGCCGATGCTCCCGGTTGCCGATCGGCCGCTCGTCGCCCACACGGCCGACGCGGCCGTTGAGGCCGGGGCCGACGAACTCGTTTTCGTGGTTGGCTACGA
Organism: uncultured Halobacteriales archaeon; assembly: GCA_964383875.1. GTDB lineage: Archaea > Halobacteriota > Halobacteria > Halobacteriales > Haloarculaceae > CAYLJD01. Next base: position 8,734 of record CAYLJD010000002.1, on the reverse strand, counting down.
GGCCGACGCGGTGCGAGAGTACTTCGGGGACACGTACGCCGGTATCCCCGTGCGCTACGCGGAACAGACCGACCAGCGCGGAACGGCCCACGCGGTGCGTGCTGCGCGGGACCTGCTCGACGGCCGGTTCGCGGTTCTCAACGGAGACGACCTCTACGATCGGGACAGCATCGCCGCGCTCCTCTCGGATGGGCCAGCGGTCGGCACGTACGAGGTTGCGGATCCACGCCCGTACGGTGTCTTCGACGTGCAGGACGGCGTGGTGACTGACGTCGTCGAAAAACCCGACGATCCCCCGTCGAACCTGGTGAACGTCGGGGCGTACGTCTTTCCCCCGGCTGCGCTCGACTGGCTTGACGTTCCACCGAGCGACCGGGGCGAACACGAGCTCACCGACGTGCTCCAGCGAACCGTCACAGAGCACGCGGTCCAGACCGTCGCGATGGACCGGTGGCAGGGCGTCGGCCGGCCCTGGGAGCTCCTCGCCGCCAACGAGTGGAAAGTGGGCGACCTGACGTCCGCTGTCCACGGAGACGTGTCGCCGGCAGCGGATCTCCGGGGAACCGTTGTCGTCGAGTCCGGGGCCACGGTCGACGCTGGGACGGTCATCGAGGGGCCAGTCCTGGTCAGACGCGGGGCCAGTGTGGGTCCCAACGCGTACGTTCGGGGAACCACTCTCATTGGCGAGGACGTCCACGTCGGCCAGAGCGTCGAAATCAAAAACAGTGTGCTGATGGCGGGGACGGCCGTCCCACACCTCTCGTACGTCGGGGACAGTGTGCTGGGCCGGGACGTGAACTTCGGTGCCGGGACGCAGGTCGCGAACCTGCGCCACGACGACGAACCGGTCAGGATCACCGTCAAGGGCGACCGTGTCTCGACCGGCCGGCGCAAGTTTGGCGTCGTCGTCGGCGATGGGACCAAGACCGGGATCAACGCGAGTTTGGACGCGGGCCTCGTCCTCTCCACGGGCGCTCGCGTGAAACCGGGCGAAGTCGTCCACCGTGACCGGTAGCCCGAACCGACCGAGTCCACTGTCGATCCGACGCCGATGTGTGGGGTTAAATAGGGCCATCCCGACGTTGGGCACAACATGGTCGATCCCACCTCCGACTTGGAGGAGGATATCTCTGAAGACGAGGCGCCCCGGTGTCGAACCTGCGGGGACGCCATCCTCGAGGCCCCCAACCACCGGGTAGTGACGTGGATCGAGGACGGCGAAGTCAGAACGATGCACTTCTGCGACGAATCCTGCCGGTTCGACTGGAATGGCCAGTCGTCGTGAGCGTCCGGGAGGCGTGGTCTCTCACCCAGTCCACTAGGGGCACAAACATATTAATATTCAAACAAGCAGGCCAGACCAGAAGCCGAGTTCAGTCGCCATCGGGTCAGAGGGGGTGGATGGGAGTTGGTTGGGGTGGCACGCATTCATCTCAAAATAATAGCCTATTTTTTCTATGATTGTCCCGAAGGACAATTTTATAATCCCTTCCCCCATGGGTTGGGAGTGCCTCAGGGGAGCGCGAGTACGAACCCGGAACCTCCGGAAATCGGCGGTTTCGTAGCCCAGGCAGACAGCCGACCCGGCAGTCTTTCGCGCGGGCCAGCACGGAGACAGCACGCATGGACGAGAATGATGAACCTATGACACCAAACGGCCCCGGACGAAATAATGGGGGAGAGCGGGCATTCGGTACCGGCGGGCAGGCACGGGCGACTGACGTGTCGGAACACAAAGACATCGAGGAGTCGATCGCGTCGAATCTCCTTGAAGAAGACCCGGCGGAGCCAGATCAGTCCGGGTTGTTTGATGACATCCTGCAGGGTGATCCGATCTTCGAGTCGAAGGAGGTGATGCGGCCGAGCTACACGCCGAGCAAGCTGCCGCACCGCGAGGACCAGATCAACAAGATCGCCTCGATTCTCGCCTCCGCACTCCGCGGCGAGACACCATCGAACATTCTCATCTACGGCAAGACGGGGACCGGCAAGACGGCGTGTGCCAAATACGTCAGTCAGGAACTGCAGCTCACCTCAGAGAAATACGACGTCCCCTGCCTGGTCCAATACATCAACTGCGAAGTAACCGATACGCAGTATCGGGTCCTCTCACAGCTCGCGAACGTCTTCATCGAGCGAAACAAGCGCACCCTCCGCGAACGGATCGATCACCTCGAATCACTCCGAACCGACGTCCGGGACGGGCTAGTCTCGACTGAGGACACCGAGTTTTCGAGCGTGAACGCAATCAGCGAACGCATCCAAACGTTGAACGGGCAGCTCGACGAGCGCCGCGAGGAGGTTCCCATGACCGGCTGGCCGACCGATCGGGTCTACAACTACTTCTTCGACGCCGTCGACTACCGTGAGCGCGTGGTCGTGATCATGCTCGACGAGGTCGACAAGCTCGTCGAGAAAAGCGGGGACGACACCCTCTATAACCTCTCGCGCATGAACTCGGATCTCGACCGGTCACGTGTCTCGATTATGGGCATCAGCAACGATCTCAAGTTTACCGATTTCCTCGACCCGCGAGTCAAATCGAGTCTCGGTGAGGAAGAGATCGTCTTTCCGCCTTACGATGCCAACCACCTGCAGGACATCCTCGAGCAGCGTGCCGGCATCGCGTTCAAGGACGACGCCATCGGCGAGGGTGTCATCCAGCTGTGTTCGGCGTTTGCCGCACAGGAACACGGCGACGCTCGCCGCGCGCTCGATCTGCTCCGGACTGCCGGGGAACTCGCCGAGCGCTCGGCGTTCAACCAGGTCAAACAGAGTCACGTCCGCAAAGCCCAGCAGAAGATCGAACTCGATCGCGTGGCGGAGGCGGTCCGGACGTTGCCGCCCCAGTCGAAACTCATCCTGATGGCGATCATTCGGCTGGAAGACCAGAATAGCGACTCCATCAACACGGGCGAAGTGTACAACACGTACAAGACGCTCTGTGATCGGCTCGACTTCGACGTGCTGACCCAGCGACGCGTGACCGATCTGATCAGTGAACTCGACATGCTCGGGATCGTTAACGCCATCGTCGTGTCCAAGGGCCGCTACGGGCGGACCAAGGAGATCAACCTCTCCGTGCCGCAGGCCGAGACCAAGGCCGTCCTCCTGTCGGATTCCCGGTTCGACGGCATCGAGGACGAACTCGAACGCTGAGTCCCCGCCATCGATTCGTCCGTGTCTTGTTCGTCTCCCATCTCGACGGTCAGTCCGTGGCACCGAATTCGTCGAGGCGGCGCTGGCCGGGCTTGAGTGCTGTCGCGTCGTAGCCCAGTTCTGTCGTGAGGTGATCGGCGAAGGCGACAGCGCTCCCGTGGAGCGTGTAGACGTGCTCGGGGTCGACGGTGCGGACGAGGTCACAGAGCTCGGGAAAGTCACAGTGATCGGAGATGGTAAACGCGGCATCGAGATCCCGCCTGTACCGGAAGCTGTCGTCGGCCGCCCAGCCCGAGAGGCCCGCGGTCGCGGCACCGCTGTTCGCGATGAGATCGTCCACGCGCCCGCCCGGCCGGTGTGACGGGAGGACGAGTGCGTCCCCGACACCGAGGTCGACGTGGTCGTCGTAGCGGTCCGCGTTGAAGCGAACGTCGAGGTGCGCTTCGATGACGCGGTTTACGTCCGCGATAGCCGGGGCGACAAACACGCGGCGCCGGTCGGTCGTCGCGAGCAGTCGCTGGATCTCCTGCGCGCGGCCGAGCGAGTACCCGAACAGGACGATCGGCCGGTCGGCGTGGGCCCTCGACCATTCCGTGACGGCCGCCCGGACCTCGTCGACCGGCGGGAATTCGTATCCGGGCGTGCCGTACGTCGACTCCACGATCAGGATGTCGGCAGGTACCGGCTCGAAGCCGTCGAGGTACAACCGGTCGCGCGTACAGACATCACCGGTGTAGAGGATCCGTTCGCGACCGTGTATGAGCGCGGCGCGCGACCCGGGGACGTGTCCGGCATCCAGAAGTTCGATGCGTGGATGCGTGACCCGCGTCGGCACCGGGCTGTCGGGGCGCCGGAGTGCGGCCAGATCGCGCGTGAGTGCCGACCAGATGGCCGTGTCGGGCGGCGTTCGGTAGAGGTGATCGGCGTGCGCGTGACTCACGAATACTGCCTCGCCAGACGGGTCGGACGCGTCTGCGACCACAGTATCGCCATTCGGTAGGTCAATCGTCAGGCCGTCACCGTACCGGACAGTGGCACCCATCTCACTGGGACTCGTAGCGGGTCTCGACCGTGTCGATCGTGTCGACGCCGTCGAGTCCGAGGTCGTCACGGAACTGCGAAAAGCGGGGAAAGCGCAGCGCGTATCCCGATTCGTACTCCGGCGATGCCTGGATTTCCTCGTACTCGACCTCGATGACTTCCCGCGGGTCGAACACGACCGACCGGCCGTCCTGTTCTATGATGGTCGGTTCGAGTCGCGCCGTGATCTCGGCGAGTTGCTCGTCGGTGAATCCCGTCGAGAGCCGGCCGACCTCCAGAAACGAGCCCGTGTCGGGGTCGCGACATCCGAGAAAGAGGCGCCCAAGGCGATTGCTGCGCCGGCCTTCGCTCCACTTTGCCCGGACGACAGTCAGATCGAGCGGCGCCATTGTCGGCTTCACTTTGGCCATGTACCCGACGCGACGACCCGGTTGATAGGTTGCGTCCAGGTTCTTGAGCATGAGTCCCTCGTGGCCAGCGGCCAGGGCCTCGTCGTAAAACGATTCGGCGGTGTCGAGATCGGCTGTCCGCCGGTTGGACATCCGCTGGAAGTCGCCGGGACGAGGGTCGAGCACGGCATCGAGGGCATCGAGACGATCCCGGAGGGACCGGTCGAGGTACGAGTCGCCATCGCGGTACAGGAGGTCGAAGAGGTGGACGCTGACGGGGACTTCTTCGCGCATCTCGTCGACGTCGAATTTGCGTTTGATGCGCCGTGAGAGGTCCTGAAACGGGCGGGGTTCGCCCGTCGCTGGATCCTCGGCGAGCACTTCGCCCTCGATGATACACTCGTCGGCCGTGATGCCGGTCTCGACCCACTCGACAATCTCGGGGAACTGGTGCGTGACGTCCTCCAGGCGGCGGGTGAAGATGGTGATGTCCTGGCTGTCCGCATGGATTTGGATGCGGAACCCGTCCAGTTTGTACTCGAGCAGCACGAATCCATCGTCGCCGGCGACATCGCTGAGACCGTCGGAGAGGCTGGCTGCCTTCTGGGCGAGCATCACCCGGAGCGGTCGGAACAGCTCGACGTCGAGATCCATCAGCCCGGCCAGTCCGCCGTCGCGGGCGGTCGTCGCGACGACTCGGTAGTCGGTCGTCACGTGGAACGCCCGTTCGACAGCATCGACCGCGTCCTCGAACGCCGGGTCGTCGCGATCGGCGAGGAATGCCTGCGCAATGGCGTCACGGATGGTCCCCTCGCCGATGCCGAGCCGGAGGTGACCGAGCACGGTCCGAACGACGTATTTCGCCGCCGCCGGATCGGCATCCGCGATCAGTCCGGCGAGTGTGTCGACGCGGCGGCCCTGGCTTCCGTCGCCGTCGTACCTCGCGATCTCGTGGAGGGTATCGTGGACCGCCTGGACCGTGAGATCGCTGGCGACCAGAGTCTGCTGTCGTTCGTGTTCGACCGCCCACGCGGCGGCACTCCCCAGGTCGCCACGGTCCCGCCACTGCGCTTCGATAACCGATTCGTCGAGCCCAGTTGCCGTCGCGATCGCGTCCAGCGTCAAGTTCGAGGAGAGCCCGAGCTCGTCGGGCTTCCAGGCGGCGAATGGCGCGCCCCTGAGCAGCTTCACCAGGAGCGGGAGGTGCTGCGCGTCTGCGTCGGCGAAAGCCTGGGCCACGATTTCGGTCAGTTCCAGCGTGGCGTCGGTGTCGTCCAGGCGCTCGTAGATGTCGACGAGATCCGCGTACCGCATTGGTGCTCCTTTCGCGGCGGCGGAGAAAAGCGGTGCGGGCCCTGGCGGTGACGATGACACCACCTGGAACGCTGGGCAACCTATTTCAGCCCGGCACTGTAATGCGGTAGCATGTGTCACGGATACCGCGACGCCTGGCTCCGCGCCGCGATGGCGGCCGAACGCGACCGAGACGAGGAGTCCACCGACGGTGACGGACCGCCGAGTTTCCTCAACGAGGAGCGGGACACGGACATCGCGATCCTGACGGACGGCGGGACTGACTAGCCCCGGCCCCGATCGCGTCGGTCGTGGCGAGTCGCACGTGGTCGCCACTGGTCGGTCCAACCGCGCCCACGCGGGAGCGGTGGCTACATTATCGTCCCGGCCGTCGGACCGGGTGGTTCCGTGGGGAATTCGACCATGATCGACGAACCGACCGTGTACGTGACCCGCGAGATTCCTGACGCGGGCCTCGAGCTGCTCGCGGAGGCGTGTGACGTCCACGTGTGGGACGGGACGCTGCCGCCCGGCAAGGATCACATCGTCGAGCGGCTGGCCGACCTGGCGGCCGACGGCCTGCTGTGTCTCCTGTCCGACGATGTGGACGGCGAGGTGATGGACGCCTCCCCGAACCTGTCGGTCGTCTCGACGTTCTCCGTGGGGTACGACCACGTCGACATCGCGGCTGCGGCCGACCGAGATATCGCCGTCGGGCACACTCCGGGGGTCCTGGCCGAAACGACCGCGGACTTCGCGTGGGCCCTGCTCATGGCCACCGCCCGGCGGGTCGTCGAAGGCCACGCGTTCACCATGGCCGACGAGTGGGAGACGTGGGGCCCGACGCTGTTGACTGGCCGCGACATCCACGGGGCGACACTCGGGATCGTCGGGATGGGCGGCGTCGGGACGGCGGTCGCCAGGCGGGCTGCCGGCTTCGACATGGACGTGCGCTACCACACCCGGACCCCCGACGAGGCCGTGGCCGCGGAGTTGGACGCCGCCGGCGTCGCGGCGACCCGCGTGGACTTCGACGCGGTGGTGGCTGACAGCGACTTCGTGAGCCTCCACGTCCCGCTCACCGACGAGACCCACCACCTGATCGGGGAAGCGGAGCTCCGCCGAATGCGAGACAGTGCGGTGCTGATCAACACGAGCCGGGGACCCATCGTCGACACCGACGCGCTCGACCGCGCGCTGGCCGACGGCTGGATCGCCCGCGCCGGGCTGGACGTGACCGACCCGGAACCGCTGCCCGCCGACCACCCGATCACGCGGCACGCCCCCGAGCGGCTGGTCGTGACACCCCACATCGCGAGTGCGAGCGAAGCGACCAGAAACCGCATGGCCCGGATGGCCGCCCGGAATCTGCTCGCCGGGCTCCGCGGCGCGGACCTGCCCCACCCGGTCGCCGACGCCTGACCCGGCGCCCCGTCACGAGAACGCCGAGAGCTCGTAGTCGGTCGCCCCACGGAGGTACCGGCGGACGTCGACGCGGTCCCAGCCGAGTGGGGCCGTGACGCTTTCCGTGGCCCGCACGAGCAGGTCGGCGTAGAACTCGGCGTCGTAGTCGGGGACTTCCTCGAAGGGGAGGCGGACGCGGTCGCGGCCGTCGGCGTCGTCGTCCACGACGACGTAGCGGACGTCCTGGCCCGGGCTGCGGTCGACGCCGTGGTGGCGGTAGCGAGCGAGCGCGGCCACGGTCCGGGTGGTCTGCCGGTAGTCCGCCAGTGACTTGGATGTCCGTGTGCAGACGACCAGGTCCTCGGGGTCGACGCGCCGGGCGCGCAGGCTGCCGATGGCCGTCCGCAGCCGGTCACACACCGCTTCGGGATCCCGTGTCTCGTCGACGACCGCCAGCAGGTCGCGCTGGACGGCCTCGACGAAGGCCGGAGTACTGCGTTGGCGGGCCTCGATGCCGCGGACTTTGACGCTGCCGTCGCGGCGCTTGCCGAAGTACCGCGTCAGCGCGCCGGCAGCCGAGTCGCGCTTGGGGACGAACGCGATCCACTCGTAGGCCGCTTCGCGGTCGAGGTCGATGCCGATCTCGGCCGTGACGGCCTCGGTCACCGCCTCGATCGGCGCGTGGTCGGCCGTGGCGGGGGCGATCCAGAGGCTGTCGACGATGCCGTGGACGACCCGCCAGCCCCGTGTCTCGGCGCACTCCTTGGCGGTCAGGAGGATGTCGCGGGCGACGGCGTTGATCGCCTCGTGGCACTCGATCCGGCCGAACTTGCTGTTGCGGTAGCCCTGGTAGCCGAAACACGACACCAGGATCCACTTGATGGCGCTCGAGATCGCCTCGAGGTCGTCCGGCGTCGGGTCGATCACTCCCGGGAGGTCCGGGATTGCCTCACTGCCGGCCGGCTCGGTGCCCTCGAGCGAATCGAGGGCGTCCTTGATCGCGGCCCGGTCGTCGAGGAGGCCCGCGAGCGCGTCTGCCAGGAAGCCCCGGTCCGTGCAGACGTTGTAGTCCAGTTCGGGGATCGGCCGGTTGTCGGGATGGCAGTCACACAGGATCGTGTCGGGGCTGATGTTGTACTCGCAGATGATGCGCGGGTACAGCGACGCGAAGTCGACCTCGTAGACACCCTCGTGGAGGCCGACGTCTGGCTGGAAGATGAAGCCGCCGCGGTCGGCGGCGTGCAGCGTGTGCAGGTCCTTGAACGCCTCGGGGCGCCACTTGTTCCAGGGGACCAAGACGCCGCGCTCGAGGACCATCCGGATCTGGATGGCCGTCAGGACGGTGCCGATGCTCGCCCAGCCGACCTCCTGGGCCGGCTTGTGGGACATCGCCACCAGGTACCGCAGGCCGGCGAGGTTGGAGTGGTGCCAGAGGAAGCTGTTCGAGC
>CAYLJD010000001.1:0-87882 GCA_964383875.1 uncultured Halobacteriales archaeon | reverse complement strand
TCACGCGCGGTGTCCTCGACGAATCGGCCCGGTCGGTCTACGAGGGCGTCCAGCACGTCGGGCGGTCGGCCTGGGACACGAACTCCTACCAGCGCGAAAACACGCTGATGCTCTCCGAGGAGAGTGAGGCCGACGCGTCGCCGAAGCTGATCATCAACAACCACGACACGGAGGCGAGCCACTCGGCCACTGTCGGACAGGTTGACGCCCAGGACCTCTTCTACATGACGTCCCGCGGTGTCGACGAACGGCGCGCGAAGAACATGCTCGTCGAGGGCTTTTTCGTGCCCGTCCTCGAGGAGGTCGAAGTGGCGGAACTCCGCGAGGATCTCGAGACGCTCATCGGCGATCGATTGCGCGGGTAGCGAGACCACGACCCGACCGGGATCGCTTCGACACGAACCCATTAGTGGCTGCTCACCGTGTCGTCCACATGGCCACAGCGGACGGCACGCTGCCGGCGGACTCGCATATCGGTCGCGTCGCCCTCTCCGTTGGCGACCTCGATCGCCAGGTCGGATTCTACCGCGACGTGATCGGGCTCCACGTCGTGGATCGCGCGGGAGACACCGCTCGCCTCGGCACAAAAGCGGAGACTGTCTTGGAACTCGTCGACCGTCCGGAGCTCCCCGAACGAGGTCGAGCCGAAACCGGGCTCTTTCATACCGCGATCCGCGTACCGTCGCGCGACGCCCTCGGGAGTGCGCTCGACCGGATTCAGGCAGATTGGGGACTGACCGGCGCGTCGGACCACCTCGTGAGCGAGGCACTGTACCTCGACGATCCGGAAGGCAACGGAGTGGAGGTCTACTGCGACCGGCCAATGTCGGCGTGGCCCCTCGACGACGACGGCCGCGTTGGCATGGAAACTCGCCCGCTCGATCTGGCCGACCTCCGGGCGGAGAGCGATGGCACTGACGCGGTTCCGTCGGGGACCAGCGTCGGCCACGTCCACCTCGAGGTATCCGATATCGACGCGACTCGCGAGTTCTACACCGCGGGTCTGGGCATGCGGCTCCGCCAGACTTACGGATCTGACGCGGTGTTTCTCGCGGCCGGCGACTATCACCACCACGTCGGGGCGAACGTCTGGAACGGCCGGACCGATCCGGCCGCCGGTCGGGGACTCGACTCTTTCGAAGTACGCGTCCCGGACGAATCGGCCCTCGATGGAGTCCGAAACCGGTTCGGATCGATGGGGCGCCAGCCAGTGGACCGCGAGTCCGGTTTCGACATCGAGGATCCGGACGGCATCGAGATCCATGTGCGTGTCGACGAGGCCGGGGCGGACTCGTGAGCCCGGGCGAGTACCGGATCGGGGAACGCTTTTAGCCTCACCGCCGTAACCCGCTCCAATGAGCGCCGACCGGGCCGTCCTCCGGCGGGCGATCGAGCAGGGGGAGCGCGAGGGCGGGAGCGTCGAGTTCAAGGAACGCCTCACCAAGGACCTGCACCTGGCGGACGGACGCCTGGAGAGCCTCGCGGCGCAACTCAGACACCGCGTACTCTCTGGCGAGGGGGAAGCCACCTACGTGGTCGGCGTGACGGACGACGGCGGTATTGCCGGCATCGAACCCGAGACGTTCTCGGAGTCGATGGACGTCCTATCGTTACTCGCCGACGAGGCTGGCGCCCACATCGAGGAGGTCCAGACGTGGGGGGTCGGTGACGACGGCTCCGACGGGTTGGTCGGGGTGGCGACTGTTCGGGAAGGGACCGTCATGAAAGACGACGACCACATCGTGGTGGGCACGGCCGGGCACGTCGACCACGGCAAGTCGACACTCGTCGGTTCCCTTGTGACCGGCCAGGCCGACGACGGCGAAGGCGGGACCCGGAGTTTCCTCGACGTCCAGCCCCACGAGATCGAGCGGGGCCTCTCGGCTGACCTCTCCTACGGCGTCTACGGGTTCGACGACGATGGACCGGTTCGCATGGCCAATCCCCATCGAAAAGGGGACCGGGCGCGCATCGTCGAGGAGGCCGACCGGCTCGTCTCGTTCGTCGACACGGTGGGCCACGAGCCCTGGCTGCGTACGACGATTCGGGGCCTCGTCGGCCAAAAGCTCGATTACGGCCTGCTGACGGTCGCGGCTGATGACGGACCGACGCGGACCACCCGGGAGCACCTCGGCATCCTGCTCGCGACGGAACTCCCGACGATTGTTGCGATCACCAAGACCGACCTCGTGTCGGACGACCGCGTCGAGGCCGTCGAACGGGACGTCGAGCGGCTGCTCCGGGAGGTGGACAAGACGCCACTCCGGATCGAACGCCACGGCGTCGAGACGGCGATCGAAGAGATCGACGCGACCGTCGTGCCGGTCGTCCCCACGAGTGCCGTGACCGAGCGGGGACTGCCCGTCCTCGACGAACTCTTCCGGCGGCTACCGAAAACCGTCGGTGGCGCCGTCGACGAGCAGTTCCGCATGTACGTCGACCGGACGTACAACGTGACGGGTGTGGGCGCGGTCGCCTCGGGAACCGTCCAGTCCGGGACCGTCGAGGCAGGTGACGAGTTGGTGCTTGGGCCGATGGCCGATGGCGGTTTCCGCGAGGTCGTGGTGCGCTCCATCGAGATGCACTACCACCGCGTCGACCGCGCTCGAGCTGGACGGATTGTCGGCATCGCCCTGAAGGGTGTCAGTGAGCCTGACGTGCAGCGAGGGATGGCCCTTCTCCCGCGTGACGCGAACCCGAAACCGGTTCGCGAGTTCGAAGCTGACGTGATGGTGTTGAACCATCCGACACGGATCGGCGACGGGTACGAGCCAGTCGTCCACCTGGAGACGGTCAGCGAGGCCGCCGCGTTCTACCCCGAAGACGGCCAGTTACTCCCTGGAGACACCGGGACGACTCGCATTCGGTTCAAGTTCCGTTCGTACCTCGTCGAGGAAGGGCAGCGGTTCGTCTTTCGGGAGGGCCAGAGCAAGGGCGTCGGGACCGTGACGGACGTGACACCGGCGGAATAAGGTGCGCCGTTTTGCCGCGGTGGGGGTCCGGATTTATGCCGACAGCGGCTGTCACAGGAGCCGATGACGGTCAACACCCTGACCCCGAACCTGATGGTCGACGACGTGGCCGAAACCCTCGCGTGGTACGACGAGACGCTCGCCGCCGACGAGCTCGGCCGCATGCCGCCCGAGAGCGACGAGCCGGAGTGGGCTCAGATCGCGCTCGACGACGCGTGGCTCATGTTCCAGGAGCGCGCCTCGCTGGAAGCGGACGTCCCCGCTCTCGAGGGTCGCGAAATCGGCGGCTCGTTCACCCTCTACGTCGACGTCGACGAGGCGACGGCACTCCACGACCGTCTCACCGAGGCAGGCGAGACGGTCGTCCAGGAACTCCGCGAGACCGACTACGGCCGGCGGGAGTTCGCGATCGAGGATCCCAATGGGTACATTCTCAACTTCGGCGAGAAGCTGTAGGAATGGTGGCGACCAAGCGGCTGGTAATCGCCCGCAGTGCACGCCCGGCGTGAGACCCATAGTCCCGGCGGGCGTATTCGACCGCAAAATGACGGTGATGGAACAGACACCGCGCTCGGGAGGATGGCCGTGACGCGGACGCTTTTGACCGGCGCGACGGGGATGCTCGGGCGATCCCTCCAACCGCAGCTGGCTGACGCCGGCCACGTCGTCCGTGGCGCTACGCGCTCGCCGCCCGGGGACGGACCGGCTGACGAGTGGGTCGAACTCTCGCTGCCCGACGGGCCGGGGATCGAGGCTGCGGTCGCGGATGTCGACGTCGTGGTCCACGCGGCGAGCAATGCGACCGGAGATTCGAAAGCCGTGGATGTACAGGGCACTGAGCGACTCGTCGAGGCCGCGGCCGACGCGGACGTCTCGAACTTCGTCTACGTCTCGATCGTCGGAATCGACGAGATACCGTACAGCTACTACCAGCACAAACTCGCCGCCGAAGAGCTGCTGGCGGCGAGCAGCGTCCCCCACACGATCATTCGCATCACCCAGTTCCACGGGTTCATCGACCTCCTTCTCGGCATGATCGCACGATTGCCGGTCTGGCCGCTTCCAACCCGGTTCCGAATCCAGCCGATCGACGAGGGGGAGGCCGCCGCCGCTGTCGTCGAACACGCGACCGAAGCACCGGCTGGCCGTGTTCCCGACGTTGGCGGACCGGACGTCCGGACCGCCGGAGAGCTGGCAACAGCATACCGACAGGCCCGCGGTCGCAGACGGCCGATCGTGCGTCTCCCCATTCCGGGGACCGCCGCCAGCCGATTTCGCGACGGGAGCGCGACGTGCCCCGACCGGGCCGTCGGGACGGCTTCGTGGGAGCGGTGGCTCGAGAGGGAGTACGAGTGACGCTGCGGGCGCGTCGGGTCTGGATGCTGGCGGGAATCGTGATCGCTCACGCGTCCGTGAACGCCCTCCATGGCCTTCCGCACCTCTCGGTTCCTGTTCCCCTGGCAGCCTGGCAGGAACTGTTCATCGCCCTGGTGATCTTGGTGATGCCGGTCGCCGGACTCGTCCTTGTCGCCCGAAGTCGGATCCGTGCCGGTGGACTGGCCGTGCTTCTCGGTGGCGCCGGCTCGGCCGTCTTCGGAACGTACTTCCACTTCTTCTCGGCGACGCCGGACAACGTGGCCCGGGTGACCGGCCCCTGGGCGAGCGTGTTTTTCCTCACTGCCGTCGGCATCTCGGTCCTCGCCGTGGCCACGGCCGTCGCCGGCGGCTGGCTCCTCCGGGATTCGACACGGCCGGGAGGGTGATGCTCTATGGACATCCGGGGCGGGTTATAGAAATCTCACGGCTGAAACCCCGCCCTTCAGGGTGGGGAGGATGTCACTCCCATGGTTCGTCCAGGAGCTCGTGCATCGACTCGATCCGGTGGTGGGGTTCGGGTTCAGGCACGGCGGTGCCGTCTCGATCCAACCAGACCGAACGCAGCCCGGCATTGCGCGCCCCCGCGATGTCGTGTCGAATGGAGTTCCCGATCGTCGCCGCCCGCGGTGCGGCCACGTCGATGGCGTCCACGGCGATCGAGAATGGTTCCGGATCCGGCTTGGCAGGGGCGTCGAACCCCGCGTGGACGATGGTCTCGAAGCGGTCGGCAATTCCCAGGGCGTCGAGCTTCGTGCCCTGCATCTCCGGGTCGCCATTGGTAACCATCGCAAGCGGGTACCGCTCGCCCAGCGCGTCGAGTGCTGCTTGGGCACCGTCAAGCCACCGCACGTTCGCGTGGTCGCGCTCGGCGGCGTACGCGTCGGCGATGGCTGTGCCCAGTGATGGGTCGTGGCCAGACTCCGCTGCGAGGTCGGCAAAACACCGGGTTCGAATCTCCCGGATATCCTCGCTTTCGCCGACGTAGTCGTCGATGCGGGTATAGTAGTCGCGGGCCGTGAAGATCGGGTCGACACCCACGGTTTCGAAGGCGGCGTTGAGGACGTCCACGCCCGACCGGCGGTACTCGCAGAGCGTCCCGTCCAGGTCGAACACCAGGCCCGCTATCGGCGCGTCCATACGGCTCCGCCTTCGGTCGACCGAGTCAAGAGTCTTTACTCGTGGATGCACGGCGGTACGCACCGTCCGCTCGTTCTGCGAGACCGAGGACCGCACACCACTCGAGCAGGTGCTCGATCCGGTCCTGCCACTCGTCGTCCCAGTCAGGCGACCGCCGTTGCTCCCACTGCGGAATTCGCTCCCGCAGGGTGTCGAACGCGTCAGCTGGCGTCAGGGGGCCGTTGGCCTGGAGTGCCGCCAGGAGCTCCCGGGTGGGAAACACGTTGTCGACGAGTCGGTCGGCGAGCTCCGAAGTCTCGGGTTCGCCCCGGACGCGGTGAAACCCACGGTCGGTCTCGCTGGCGAGTCCCAACGCCTGACAGAAGGTGAGCAGCTCGCGGGCCTCGTCACGCGATGGGACGTCGGTCCGGTCGCGGATCCGCGTGCAACAGTCTTCGACACTTCCGGGGACCAGGGGGAGGGCATCGCGCACTGCGAAGAGGAACGCCACCGATCGTGGCTCCGGGACCACCTTGTACCGAACCATCTCAGTCGTCGAATCCCTCCGCCAGAAGGTCGTCGTGGGTATCACCGACGGAGTGGGTCTTGCCACCCCGGACGTCGACGACGAGTTCAGCGGGGCCAAACAGGTCCCGGGTGAGTTGTTCGAACGCCCAGCCAACCCCGTCGAAGATCGATCGGAACGGCTGGCCGTAGTCCGTGGCCGCCGACGAGACGACCGCGTCGAACTGATCGAACGGTGCGTCGACGATCAGATGGACGCGGCCGCCGTAGGCAATCGCGTCGGTCGTCGCGGCCATGGCTGTTGCCTCTGACTCGGCCACTGGGGCCACCGGCGCCGAACCGGTCGCCGCGAGCACGTGGCTGGGGTCGTACCCGAGTTCGACGAGTCGATACACGGCCAACTCTGCGGCCCTCGAAGCGGCCGTGACGCTGCCCGCGATCGACGCCAGGGCGCACGTCGGCAGGAACACCCCACTTTCCGGCACCCCCGTTCGCGACGCGACAGCTCCCGCCACCGTCCCGTCGGGGAGCTCGTCACTCTCGATGGCCAGCACGGCGAAATCGTAGTCTTCCCGGTAGCCGACGTGTTCGAAGACATCCTCTCCGGCAACGAGGGCCCGTGCCGGGCCGCTTCCGAGCCCCTCGTACCCGTCGACGGACAGCTCCCAGCCGGCCTTGCCCGCACAGAGCAGTGCCAGTGCCGGATGATCCGTCGACAGTTCGACGAGCGGCCGCGGCGACCCGGCGACCGATCCGAGTCGCGTTTGGACGGTGGCGAGCCCGGCCGTCTGGATTTCCGCGAGGAGCAGGCCGGCCTCGATCCCGCCCGGCGCGTCGACGCCGAAGTCGAGTACCGCGGCGTCACCTTCGGTGGCGTCGACCGCGATGGCGAGTTCATCGGCGAAGTCGATGGCCTCGTCGACGAGTTCAGTCGCCATCCGGTTCAGCGGCTCCATGGACGGGTTTCGGCGCGCGGTCCCTTAAGGACTCTCGGAGTCGAATGACGGGCGGGTCTTCACGTCGTTCGGTTGTGGGCCGGCCGGCCCAGGTGCTGTTCGACGGATCGGACCTTTTCGTCGGCGGGTGCGTCGACCGTCCGTTTGTCGTCGATCTTCAGGAACGTCTCCACGCGATCCCCATCGACCGCCGCGTGCGCGGCGCGAGCGGCCGCGAACAGCTCGTCGGCGTCGTCGGCTTCGAGAAGCGTCCCCATCGGTGTGGTCTCGTAGTCCACGTCGAACGATTCGAGGGTATCGACGGCCGTAGCGACCTGTTCGGCCATGCTCCCTTCGACGACGGGTGCGACGCTGAGGAAACCGCTCGCTGTCATATCGGTCACGAGGACCGACGGACACCTAAGGTTGGGGGGACGGTCCGATCGCCACATTTCGGTGTGCGGCGTGTTGTGAAGATGCGCTGGCCGAGATTTGAACTCGGGTTAGGACCGTGGCAGGGTCCTGTGATACCACTACACCACCAGCGCGCGAATGCACCAGACTGTGGGGGCAACGTCATCAAAAGCGTTCCGAAAGGAGAAACCCCGGACGGAAGCCGTGCGAGCGGCTCACACGCGGGCCGGAAGCGGGGAGTTTTTAAGTACGGACCGGAGACTAATCGGCACAGTCTAGTGGCGCGACGCGGAAGCGTTACGGCATGACTGTCAGCGTGCTCGTGCCGTCGTCCCTCACCCGGGAAGCCGAGGACGATCGCGAGGCAACTCGCAAACTCGGCACCGTGGCCCGCGCGGCCACGATCTTTCGGGTCGACCGGCTCACGGTCGTTCCCGACCCGGACGGCGAAGCTGCGAGGGGCGCCGAGTTCGTCGAAACCGTACTCCGGTACGCCGCCACGCCGCCCTACCTCCGAAAGGAGGTCTGGGACAGGCGGGACGAACTGGCGTACGCTGGCGTCCTGCCGCCGCTCCGCGTGCGTTCACGGACCGGCTCCGGATCGGACGATTCGGGGTCGTCAAGACAGGGAATCGTGACCGAGGTCGGTGCTGATGGGCGCGTCCGGGTCAATTGCGGCCTGCAACACCCAATCTCGCTCCCGGTCCCCGCCACCATGGCGGGACTTGAGGAGGGAGAGCGCGTGACCGTCAGGATCTCTTCGCGACGGCCGGTCCGTGCGAAACTCGAAGCCGAGCCCCCGCCGGGGTTCGTCGTCGATCGCGCGGACCTCGATACGGCACTCTCGCGTGCGGACGCGGGATACGCCATCGCGACGTCACGGCACGGCGACCGCCTGACTGCGAGCCGGCTCGACCGGCTCGGGGCAGCACTCCGTGCCGACGACGCCCGAGCGTACACCGTCGCGTTCGGTGCACCCGAACGCGGCATCCCCGAGATGCTGGGGATCGCTCCGGCTGCCGTCCGCGACACGGACGGCGAGATCGGCGGATTCGACCGCTGGCTGAATACGATTCCGTCACAGGGCAGCGCGGTGGTCCACACCGAGGAAGCGGTGGTGGCCACACTCGCCGCCCTGAATCTCACGGAGTAAGCAATGCCACAACCAGACAGACCACGCAAAGGCTCGCTGGGCTACAGCCCCCGCAAGCGTGCCGGCAGTGAGACGCCGCGCTTCGGGAGTTGGCCCGATCATGACGGACAGCCGACGCTCCAGGGATTCGCCGGCTACAAGGCGGGCATGACCCACGTCGCGATGATCGACGACGAGCCCGACTCCCCGACAGAAGGGATGGAACAGACCGTCCCGGTGACCGTCGTGCTGACGCCACCGATGCGCGTCGTCGCGCTCCGCGCCTACGAAGATACCCCTTACGGACAGCGTCCCCTTACCGAGGTCTGGACCGACGAGTTCCACCCGGAGCTGGCGCGATCGCTCTCGCCGCCGGCCGACCACGACGCCGAGGCGGCGGAAGACCGGATCCGAGAGGCACTCGACGCTGGTGACCTCGCGGACGTGCGGGCGATCACGCACACCACGCCGGACGCGGTGGCGGGGGTCCCCAAGAAAGCGCCCGACGTCATGGAGCAGCGGATCGGCGGCGGGACGCTCGCCGACCGCCTCGAAGCCGGTCTCGAGGGGGTCGAGACCGGTCGCTACGAGGTGAACGACGTGTTCCGCGCCGGCGAATACGTCGATGCCGCCGGCGTGACGACGGGCAGGGGCACGCAGGGCCCCGTCAAGCGCTGGGGCGTCCAGAAGCGGAAGGGCAAACACGGGCGACAGGGCTGGCGCCGACGGATCGGCAATCTCGGTCCGTGGAACCCGAGCCGTGTTCGCTCGACCGTCCCCCAGCAGGGGCAGACCGGCTACCACCAGCGGACGGAACTCAACAAACGATTGATCGATATCGGGGACGACGAGGATCCGTCGGTCGACGGCGGGTTCGTCAACTTCGGCGACGTCGACGGGCCGTACGTGCTCGTCGCCGGCTCGGTCCCCGGGCCGGCCAAGCGGGTCGTTCGACTCCGACCGGCGGTCCGACCGACCGACCAACCGCGCCTCGATCCAGAGGTGCGCTACGTCTCGACGGCTTCGAACCAGGGATAACACCATGCAGGCAACAGTACGCGATCTGGACGGCGAGGATGCTGGGGAGGTCGACCTCCCACCGGCCTTCGGGGTGCGACACCGCCCCGACCTCGTCAGGCGAGCAGTCCTCGCCGCCCAGGCGAATCGGAAACAGGACTACGGCAGCGACGAGTACGCCGGGATGCGGACGCCTGCGGAGTCGTTCGGCAGCGGGCGTGGACTGGCGCACGTGCCACGCGAGGCTGGGCGCGGTCGTCGCGTCCCCCAGACAGTGGGCGGCCGACGCGCGCACCCGCCGAAGCCCGAGACAGACCGCTCACTCTCGGTGAACGAGAAGGAACGCAAAGCGGCCATCGAGAGCGCCATTGCGGCGACGGCCGACCCGGAGCTCGTCCGGGACCGTGGCCACGAATTCGCCGAGGACGTGGATCTGCCCCTTGTCGTCGCGGACGCGTTCCAGGACCTGAAGAAGACACAGGCGGTCGTTGATGTCCTCCAGGCCCTGGCCGTGTATGCGGACATCGTACGGGCCGACGAGGCCACGGTCCGCGCCGGGCGCGGAACGAGCCGCGGTCGCAAGTATCGGCGCCCGACGTCGATCCTGTTCGTCACGAGCGACGAGCCGAGTCGAGCGGCGCGGAATCTCGCTGGCGCCGACGTGACGACCGGCCGCGAGGTCAACGCTGAAGACCTCGCCCCCGGCGGCCAGCCGGGCCGGTTGACCGTCTGGACCGAAAGTGCACTGGCGGAGGTGGGCGAGCGATGAGCGGTGTCATCAAACACCCACACGTCACCGAGAAATCCATGGACGCGATGGACTTCCAGAACAAACTCCAGTTCGTCGTCAACGACCGGGCGACGAAGCCGGACATCGCCGCGGCTGTCGAAGCCCGGTACGACGTGACTGTCGAGGACGTCAACACACAGATGACCATGGACGGCGAGAAGAAGGCGACGCTGTCCCTCTCTGACGCGGACGACGCCCAGGAAATCGCCTCGCGAATCGGGGTGTTCTGACGTGGGTCGACGCATTCGCGGACAACGGCGCGGTCGCGGCTCGCCCACGTTCCGCGCACCGTCGCACCGGTACAAGGCCGATCTGTCGCACCGGACCGTCGAGGACGAGACTGTCGTCTCCGGTCACGTCGTCGGTATCGAGCACGATCCGGCCCGGAGTGCACCCGTGGCGGACATCGAATTCGACGATGGCGACCGACGGCTCGTGCTGGCCCCGGAGGGCGTCGGCGTCGGTGACGAGATCCAGGTGGGCGTGTCCGCGGCGATCGAGCCAGGGAACACGCTGCCGCTCGCCGAGATCCCCGAGGGAGTTCCGGTGTGCAACGTCGAGGCCAATCCTGGCGACGGTGGCAAGTTCGCCCGGGCGTCCGGTGTCAACGCGCAACTCCTCTCGCACGACCGGAACGTCACGGTCGTCCAGCTCCCGAGCGGCGAGATGAAGCGCCTCGACCCGCAGTGCCGGGCCACGATCGGCGTGGTCGCCGGCGGCGGCCGGACTGAAAAGCCCCTCGTGACGGCCGGAAAGAAGTACCACAAGACGCGGGCTCGCGGCATCAAGTGGCCGAAAGTGCGCGGCGTGGCGATGAACGCCGTCGACCACCCCTTTGGTGGGGGCGGTCGCCAACATCCGGGGCGACCCAAGAGCGTCTCTCGGGACGCCGCCCCGGGTCGAAAGGTCGGCGATATCGCGTCGCGACGCACCGGTCGCGGTGGTGACACATGAGTTCGGACTACCAGATCGGCCACGAAGGCGAGTTCACCTACCGTGGCCACACGTTAGACGAGTTGCAGGACATGAGCGTAGACGACGTCGCGGCACTGCTCCCCGCCAGACAGCGGCGAAGTATCGAGCGCGGCCTGTCCACCGAGAAGGAGAAACTCCTCGAGGCGGCTCGTGACGCAGATTCGGAGGAGACGGCGAACAACCCGATACGGACCCATTTACGTGATATGCCGATTCTCCCCGACATGGTCGGACTCACCTTTGCGGTGCACACCGGCCAGAGCTTCGAGCGGGTGGACGTCGAGCCGGAGATGCTCGGCCACTACCTGGGCGAGTTCCAGTTGACCCGCACGGAAGTCGAACACGGCCAGGCCGGCATCGGAGCCACACGCTCCTCGAAGTTCGTCCCACTCAAGTGATCCACATGGGAATCAGCTACTCAGTCGACGCCGACCCGGACACGACGGCCAAAGCGATGCTGCGGGACGAGCACATCAGCCTGAAACACAGCAAGGCGATCGCGCGCGAGATCAAGGGGATGACTGCCGCGACAGCCCGGGAGTATCTGGAGGCGATCCGGGCCGGTGACCAGTCGGTTCCCTTCCGCCAGCACAATTCGGGCGTCGGGCATCGCTCGGACATCGACGGCTGGGACGCCGGGCGGTATCCCGAGAAGGCCGCCGGCGCGTTTCTCGATCTCCTCGAAAACGCCGTCGGGAATGCCGAGCACCAAGGCTTCGAGGGCGAGTCAATGACGATTGCTCACGTCGCGCCGCACAAAGTCGGCGAGAGCGAGGGCCGTCGGCCTCGAGCGATGGGTCGGGCCTCGCCCTGGAACACACCGGAAGTCGACGTGGAGCTGATTCTGGAGACCACAGACGGAGGTGGGGCGTAATGGCCGACGAACTCCAGTTCATCGAGGATGGCCTCCAGCGGACCCAGATCGACGAGTTCTTCGCCGAGGAACTGGGCCGCGCCGGCTACGGCGGCATGGAGGTCGCCAAGACGCCGATGGGCACCCAGATCGTGCTCAAGGCCGAGAAGCCCGGCATGGTCATCGGCAAGGGCGGGAAGAACATCCGGAAGATCACCTCCGAACTGGAGGAGCGCTTCGACCTCGACGACCCGCAGATCGACGTCCAGGAGGTCGACGAGCCGGACCTCAACGCCCGGATCGTCGCCGACCGACTCGCGAACGCGCTCGAACGCGGCTGGTACTTCCGCAAGGCCGGCCACACGACGATCGATCGGATCATGGACGCCGGCGCACTGGGTGCCGAAATCGTCCTCTCGGGGAAGGTTACGGGCGCACGCTCGCGGGTCGAGAAGTTCAACCGCGGGTACATCAAACACAACGGCGAGCCGGCCGAAGAGATTGTCGACGCCGCGGTCGGGACTGCCGTCATGAAGCTCGGGACGATCGGCGTCCAGGTGCGGATCATCCCACCGGGGGCCGATCTACCGGACGATTTCCGTATCTACGAAGACGTCGAGATCTCCGACCACGTCGAGGAGGCTGACGACGTCGACGAACTCTTGGCTGGCCCCGATTCCGACGATGAGTCGGCCGAGGACGGGGACGCTGCCGACCCAGATGCCGATGTCGAGGCGGCCCCGGACGCACCGGAGCCCGATGAGACCGATGACGATGTCGCCGACGACATTGAGGAGATCGACGCGGCGGTTGAGGAGGAACTCGACGATGAGACCGAAGCAGCGGCCGAGGAACTGATGGACGAGATGGACGAGGAGGCTGATTCCGAGTGACGATTCTATACCCCGCGGAAATCCGCGACATGACGCCCGCCGAGCGACAGGCCGAGCTCGAAGACCTCGAGACGGAACTGCTGAACGCCGAAGCAATCAAGGCGACCGGCGGGATGCCGGACAGTCCCGGTCGCATCACCGAGTTGCGCCGGACGATCGCCCGTCTGAAGACGATCCAGCGCGAGGAGGGCGACCACGAACGCGACATCGAGAGTAGTGGCGCCCCAGCACCGATCACCGGCGGTCGTGACGAGACCGCGGCGGAGGACGCGTAGATGGCCCTGTCTGCCGAGACGCTCGTCAGACACGAGCTGGTCGGGCTTGCGGCCGCCGTCAGATCGTCGACCAACCCGGTGCTCGAATCGGTCGCGGGTGATGTCGTCGCTGAGACGACGAGCACTCTCGGTATCGAGTGTCCGGATGGGCGCGTGCGCCACGTACCCAAGGACGTGGCGACCTTCGCGTTCACGCTCCCGTCGGGGAGCGTCGTGACCGTCGAGGGGGAGCGACTCGTTGCCCGTCCGGCCCGCCGGACGGAAGCGCGAGGTGGTTCGAAATGGCGCTAGGCCTTGACGTGCCCGAACCCGCGTCTGCGTGCACCGACGAGTACTGCCCGTTCCACGGGACGCTCTCGGTACGCGGCCAGACGCTCGAGGGCCAGGTAGCGTCGACGGCGATGGACAAGACGGTCGTCGTGGAACGCGAATACGACGTGAAGGTTCCCAAGTACGACCGGTACATGAAGCGACGGAGCCGGATCCCGGCCCACGCGCCGCCGTGTCTCGAGCTCGCGGAAGGACAGACGGTGACCATCGCCGAGACGCGCCCACTGTCGAAGACGAAGTCGCACGTCGTCGTTGCGAGCCACGGAGGTGCGGACTGATGGAGTCCATGAAAGCGGACGTCACCCAGGGCCTGGAGAAGGGCTCGCTGATGCTGTGTGCCGACAACACGGGCGCCCGTGAGCTGAAGGTGATCTCGATTACCGGGTACTCGGGGACCTTGAACCGTCACCCGAAGGCCGGCTTGGGCGACAAGGTCACCGTCTCCGTCACAAAGGGGACACCGGAGATGCGTCGCCAGGTCCTCGAGGCGGTGATCGTTCGCCAGCGCAAGCCCATCCGGCGACCCGACGGGCTCCGGGTGAAATTCGAGGACAATGCCGCCGTAATCATTGACGAGAACGAAGACCCACGTGGCACGGAGATCAAGGGCCCGGTCGCCCGCGAAGTGGCTGAACGGTTCGGATCGATCGCCTCGACAGCAACGATGATAGTATGACACGACAACCACGCAAACAACGGAAACGGCAGGCCCAGGCTCCACTTCACGAGCGACACGACCAGGTCCGGGCGACCCTCTCGGACGAGTTGCGCGAGGAATTCGGCCGCCGGTCGGTCCGGGTCAACGAGGGCGACACCGTCGAGGTGCTCCGTGGCGACTTTGCCGGCGAGGTAGAAGACGTCGTCAAGGTAGATCTGACGGACGCCGTCGTCCACGTCGAGGACGTCACGCTCGAGACGGCCGGCGGCGAGGAAGTGCCGCGGCCGCTCGACGCGAGCAACCTCCGCGTCACGAGCCTCGATCGCTCTGACGACCGCCGTATCGACCGCCTCGAAGCGGAGGGAGACGAATGAGCAACCACCAGAAACGACTGTCCGTCCCCAAGAGCTGGCCGGTCGAACGTAAGACCGAGACCTTCACGATAAAGGCCGGTGCGGGCCCCCACGGACAGGCCGGCGTCCCACTGCTGATCGTCCTCCGGGACGTGCTTGGGTACGTGGACAGCC
Source organism: uncultured Halobacteriales archaeon (assembly GCA_964383875.1). Classification (GTDB taxonomy): domain Archaea; phylum Halobacteriota; class Halobacteria; order Halobacteriales; family Haloarculaceae; genus CAYLJD01. The sequence goes on along the minus strand of CAYLJD010000001.1, from coordinate 73,093 downwards.
GGAAAGAGGCCCGCTACGCCCTGAACCAGGGAACCGTCCTGATCAACGGCGACCGGGCCGGCGACGAGGAACGGCCCGTCGGCATGTTCGACATCCTGGCTTTCGAAGAGCGCGAGGAGTACTACCGCGTGTTCCCCGGCGAGGGTGGACGGCTCGCGCTGACGCCGATCGAAGCGGACAGTGCCGGGAGCAAGCTCGGCAAGATCGACGGCAAACGAACCGTCCCCGGCGGTGACGTCCAGTTGACGTTACACGACGGCGAGACGCTGCTCGTCGACGATCCCGAGACCTACGCCACGGGCGACTCGATCGTCGTCTCGAACACGGACGACGAGATTGTCGCCCACTTCGAATACGAGCCGGGCGCGCTCGTCACCGCTGTGGCGGGAAGCCACGCCGGCGAGATCGGTACGATCGACGAGATCCAGGTCACGCCGGGGAGCGCGTCGAACAACGTGCTCGTGACGCAGTCGGACGGTGACGGGTTCGAAACGATCGAGGAGTATGTCGTCGTCATCGACGAGAACTTCGTCGAGGGAGGTGATGACGCGTGAGTTCGGAGTCGGAGTCCGGCGAGGACTTCCACGAGATGCGCGAACCCCGCATCGAGAAGGTCGTCGCGCACATGGGCATTGGTCAGGGAGGCCGCGATCTCGGCAACGCCGAGACGATCCTCGCGGAGATCACCGGCCAACAACCCGTTCGAACGACCGCGAAGACGACGGAGCCGGCGTTCGACATCCGCGAGGGGGAGCCGATCGGGACGAAAGTGACACTCCGGGACGAGGATGCGGTCGCGTTTCTCGAGACGGCGCTCGACATGGTCGACCTCGACCCGACCCAGTTCGACGAGACCGGCAACTTCAGCTTCGGGATCGCCGAACACACGGACTTTCCGGAGCAGGAGTACGACCCCGAGATCGGCATCTACGGGTTGGACGTGACGGTCAACCTCGTCCGCCCGGGGTACCGGGTCAAGAAACGGGACGCGGCGACGCGGTCGATCCCGTCGCGGCACCGCTTGACCGTCGAGGACGCGATCGCGTTCGTCGAGTCGACGTTCGGCGTGGAGGTGCGCGGATGAGCGAGTCGGACGAGGAGGCGACCGGCGAGCAGGTCGCCAAACGCACCAGACAACTGAAGGCGTGCCAGCGCTGCGGCCGCGAACAGGGACTGGTCGGCAAGTACGACATCTGGCTCTGCCGGCAGTGCTTCCGCGAGGTGTCACGAAGTATGGGGTTCAAGAAATACTCATGACTGGAAACGATCCCTTTGCCAACGCGCTGTCCGCCCTCGACAACGCGGAGCGCGTCGGCCATCTCTCACAGACCGTATCGCCCGCCTCGAACGAGATCGGTAGCGTGCTCTCTGTCTTCGAAGAGCGCGGCTACATCGACGGCTACGAGCGGATCGACGATGGCAAGGCCGGTCAGTTCGACGTCGAGCTTAAGGGCGCGATCAACGCCTGCGGTCCCGTCAAACCGCGCTACGCGGCAGGAGCAGACGAGTTCGAGACGTGGGAAAAGCGGTTCCTGCCGGCACGCGACTACGGGACCCTCGTCGTGACGACCAGCCACGGGATCATGAGCCACTACGAAGCCCGCGAGATGGGCGTCGGTGGCCAGGTAATCGCATACGTATACTGATGACCCGAATCGAAATCCAACTTCCGGCGGATGTAAGCGCCGAGATAGACCACCTTGAGCTGACTGTCGACGGCCCAAACGGCAGCGTGACGCGCCGGCTCTGGTACCCGGACATCACGGTCACTGTTACCGACGGGACCGTCGTGGTCGAGAGCGATATCGAGGACGCGAAGACGAACGCGACGGTCGGCACGTTCGAGAGCCACATCGAGAACATGGTTCACGGCGTGACCGAAGGATGGGAGTACGAGATGGAGGTCTTCTACTCGCACTTCCCGATGCAGGTCTCCGTGGAGGGCGACGAGATCGTCATCGAGAACTTCCTCGGCGAACGGGCCCCACGGCGGACGGAAATCCACGGCGAGACCGACGTGGACGTCTCCGAGGAACGAGTCACCCTCCGTGGTCCGGATATCGAGGCCGTCGGCCAGACAGCCGCCGACGTCGAGCAGCTGACGCGTGTGCAGGACAAGGATGTCCGCGTCTTCCAGGACGGGGTCTACATCACGCACAAACCCAACCGGGGTGATGCCTGATGGCTGACGACAAGCGCGAACTCGACTCGTACGAGTCGCTGACGGACATCGCTGGCGTGGGCGATGCGACCGCGGCGGCGTTGCGCGAGGCGGGCTTCGAGTCCGTCGAAGACGTGGTCGGGGCCGACGAAGACGCGTTGACCGAGGTCGAGGGCATCGGGTCGGCGCTCGCGGCCCGCATCAAAGCTGATATCGGTGACATCGAAGTCGAGGACACTCCAGACGCGGCCATCGAGGACTCCGACGAGACTGACGAAGCGGCTGAGAGCGCAGCCACGGAGGCAGCGGAGGAGACGGACGCAGAGTCGACGGCAACCCCGGACGTCTCGGCGTACGATAGTTTGACGGACATCAGCGGCGTGGGTGAGTCGAAAGCCGACGCGTTGCGCGATGCCGGGTACGAGTCCGTCGAGGCAGTCCGTGGGGCGAGCCAGGAGGAACTGGCGGACGTCGAGGGTGTCGGCATGGCGCTGGCGGCCCGCATCAAAGCCGACGTCGGCGGGCTCGAAGTGGCCGAGGAGGCCGAGGCAGCGGTCGAGGAGGCAGCGGTCGAACCAGACGAGGCGGAGGGGATCGAGACGGAACTCCAGCCACGTGGGCTGGTCGAGAAGACCCCGACCGTCGACGAGGAGACAAAACGTCTTCTCGCCCAGCGTGCCCGGGAGGGAACCCCGCAATTCAACCGCCAGGACCACCACAAGAAAACCCGCGTCGGGACGTCGTGGCGGCGGCCCCGCGGGACCCACTCGAAACAGCGCAAGGGTATCAAGGGCAAGGGCGACACCGTCGAAGCGGGCTTTCGGTCGCCCGCGGCTGTCCGCGGCCTGCACCCGTCTGGATTCGAGGAAGTGCGGGTCCACACGCCGGACGACCTCGAGTCGATCGACGGCGAGTCGCAGGCGGTTCGCATCGCCGCCGCCGTTGGCGGTCGCAAGCGCGAACGCATCGAGGAGCTCGCCGAGGACCGCGGCATTCGGGTCCTCAACCCGACCTACGAGGAGGTCGAGGTCGAATGACCGACCTGAGTCCCCAGCGACGGCTCGCTGCAGACGTCCTCGACGTCGGCACGAATCGCGTCTGGCTGGATCCCGACCGACAGGGCGACATCGCTGACGCGATCACCCGGGAGGACGTGCGTGATCTCGTCCAGGAGGGGGCGATCCGGGCGGCGGAACCGCAAGGCAACTCACGGGGTCGCGCTCGCGAGCGCCAGGCCAAGCGGGCCTACGGCCACCAGACGGGCGCGGGGTCGCGGAAGGGGACGGCCGGCGCCCGCTCGGATCCGACGGACGAGTGGCGGTCGCGTGTTCGCGCCCAGCGCCGCCGGCTCCGGGAACTCCGCGACGGTGGCGAGCTGCCGCCCGCCGACTATCGGGAGCTCTACGCCGCGGTCGGCGGCGGCGAGTTCGACTCCGTGGCGGACCTCCAGCGCTACGTCGACGAAAACTACGGTGAGACATGATGGCAACAGGACCACGATACAACGTGCCGATGCGACGGCGCCGCGAAGCCCGGACGGACTACCACCAGCGGCTGCGCCTCCTGAAGTCGGGCAAGCCGCGACTCGTCGCCCGGACGAGCAACAAGCACGCCAGGGCCCAGCTGGTGACGCTCGGGCCATCGGGCGACGACACGCTCGTTGCGGCCCACTCCGCCGACCTCGCCTCCTTCGGGTGGGAGGCGCCGACGGGGAACCTCCCGGCGGCGTACCTGACCGGTGCGCTCGCGGGACGGCGGGCGACTGACGCCGACATCGAGGCGGCGGTCCTCGACGTCGGCCTGCACTCGCCGACACCTGGCAGCAAGGTCTTTGCCGTCCAGGAGGGCGCAATCGACGCTGGCCTCGACGTGCCACACAACGACTCCGTCTTGGCAGACTGGTCGCGCACCCGCGGCGAACACATCGCCGCCTACGCCGAGGACCGCGACGAGCCGCTGTACGCCAGCGACTTCGATGCGACTGACCTGCCTGCGCACTTCGACGAGGTGCGCGAGACGATCCTGGAGAGGACACAATGAGTGCCGAGAACGGCTGGGAACCGCGGACGCGTCTCGGTCAGATGGTCGTCGACGGGGAGATCGACACCATGGTCGACGCGCTGAACTCGGGACTGCCGCTGAAGGAACCCGAGATCACGGACCAGCTGGTCCCCGACCTCGAGGACGAGGTGCTGGACATCAACATGGTCCAGCGGATGACCGACTCGGGCCGGCGCGTCAAGTTCCGGTGCGTCGTCGTGGTCGGGAACCGGGACGGCCTGGTCGGCTACGCCGAGGGACGTGACGATCAGGTCGGCGGCGCGATCCAGAAGGCGATCGAGATCGCGAAGCTGAACCTGATCAACGTCTCCCGGGGCTGTGGGTCCTGGGAGTGTGGCTGTGGCCGACCCCACACTGTCGCACTTCGAACGACCGGCAAAGCTGGGTCGGTGGAGGTCGAACTCCAACCGGCTCCGCGTGGCCTCGGCCTCGCTGGTGGCGAGACTGTCAGACACGTGCTGGAACTGGCCGGTATCGACGACATCTGGACCCGGTCGTCGGGCAACACGCGGACGACTGTCAACTTCGCCAAGGCGACGTTCATCGCGCTCCGGAAGACGGCCGAGGCCCGCGTGCCAGAGCGCACCCACGAGAAGCGCGAGGTGATTGAATGAGCACCGCCATCGTGCAACTCCGTGGCGAGGTCAATCTCAGCCAGGAGGTCCGGGACACCCTGTCGATGTTGAATCTGAACCGCGTCAATCACGCGACGGTCGTCCCAGACACCGATGCGTACCGCGGCATGATCACGAAGGTCAACGATGTCGTCGCCTTTGGCGAACCGAGCGCGGAGAAGCTCGGGACGATTCTCGAACGCCGCGCCGAGCCGGCCGACGGTGATGGCCCGGTCGACGACGAATGGGTCGGCGAGCACACCGACTTCGAGAGCGTCACGGCACTCGCCGAGGCGCTGCTCGACGGGGAGACGACGTTGCAGGCCACAGGCCTGTCGCCGACACTCCGGCTGCACCCACCCCGCGGCGGCCACGACGGGATCAAGCATCCCGTTCGTGAGGGTGGCGCGCTTGGCCGCCATTCGACCGACGAAATCGACGCGTTGCTGGAGGCCATGCGATAATGACCGACAAGAAACGCCGCCAGCGTGGCTCTCGAACGCACGGGGGCGGGACGCACAAGAACCGCCGCGGGGCGGGCAATCGGGGCGGTCGCGGCGCCGCCGGCCGGGACAAACACGAGTTTCACCAGCACGATCCGCTGGGGAAGCACGGGTTCACCCGCCCGGACAAGGTGAAAGCCGACGTCGTGACTATCGACCTCCGGACGTTGGACGAGGACGCGGCCGTGCTGGCCGCCGAGGGCGTCGCGGAGGAGACCGACGACGGCTATCGAATCGACGCCAGGGACGTCGTCGAGGACGGCTACGATGCGGACGTGGTGAAGGTCCTCGGCGACGGCCAGGTGCGGGGGCAGCTCGACGTGGTTGCCGACGCGTTCTCGGCAAGCGCTCGCGAAAAGTTGACCGAGGCGGGGGGCAGTGCCGAACTGAGCGAGCGAGCCGAGCGAGCCACCGAAGACGAACACGAGGACGACACGACCGACGAGTCCTGAGATGACGTGGAAAGATACCGCCGAACCGGTTCTGACGCGGATGCCGTCGGTGCGGCGGCCGGAAGGGCACGTTCCATTTCGACGCAAGCTCACCTGGACCGCGGGCATCCTCGTCCTCTATTTCTTCCTGACGAACGTGTTTCTGTACGGACTCCAGGGCCAGGGGAGCGAAGTCTTTGGTCAGTTCCGTTCGATTCTGGCCGGTGGGCAGGGGACGGTGATGCAGCTGGGGATCGGCCCGATCGTCACTGCCAGCATTGTCCTGCAGCTGCTCGGCGGCGCCGACCTCTTGGGCCTCGACACGCAGAACAATCCACGGGATCAGGTCCTCTATCAGGGCCTCCAGAAGCTGCTCGTCGTCGTGATGACGGCACTGACAGCCCTGCCGATGGTCTTCGCGGGGAACTTCCTTCCGCCGAGTCCCGCTGTGGCCGAGCAGCTGGGCATTGGCCTGAGCGGCGTTCAGTGGCTGATCTTCGCGCAGGTGTTCGTCGGCGGCATTCTCATCCTCTTTATGGACGAGGTCGTGAGCAAATGGGGCGTCGGGTCCGGAATCGGCCTGTTCATCATCGCTGGTGTCAGCCAACGCCTCATCGGAGGGCTCTTCGCGATCCCCGGAATCCATGGAGAGACCGGGATCGTGCCACGGTGGTTCGGGATGGTGCTCGGATACGTGGAGATGCCCCCACTCCTCACGCCACAGGGCCTCCAGCAGTTGCTGATCGGTGAGGGGGCGATCATCCCCATCATCACCACGATCGCGATTTTCGTGACGGTCGTCTACGCAGAATCGGTCCGGGTGGAAATTCCGCTCTCCAACGCGCAAGTCAAGGGTGCCCGCGGTCGGTTTCCGGTGAAGCTGATATACGCGAGCGTCCTGCCGATGATTCTCGTGCGCGCGCTCCAAGCGAACGTCCAGTTTTTCGGCCGCATCCTCGACGCCCAGCTCGCCAGTATGCCGGCGTGGCTGGGGACCTACGACGCGAACGGCCAGGCGACAGGCGGGCTGTTCTACTTTCTGGCGCCGATCTACAACCCACAGGACTGGATGTGGTTCGCCGGCGGGGGCGGTGGGAACGCACCCTGGGAGATCATGCTCCGGATCAGCGTCGATCTGACGTTCATGGTGATTGGCGGAGCCATCTTTGCGATCTTCTGGGTCGAGACGACCGACATGGGACCGGAAGCGACCGCCCAACAGATCCACAACTCCGGGATGCAGATCCCGGGCTTCCGGCGCAACATCCGCTCGATCGAGCGGGTTCTGGAACAGTACATCCCGCAGGTCACGGTGATCGGTGGGGCGCTCGTTGGCCTGCTGGCTGTCATGGCCAACATGCTCGGGACCATCGGCGGCGTCACCGGGACTGGGCTCTTGCTGACCGTCTCGATCACGTACAAGATCTACGAGGAGATTGCCGAGGAGCAGCTCATGGAGATGCATCCCATGATGCGCCAGATGTTCGGTTGAGCGGCGTGTTTCCCCATTATTCACAACACGTCCACCGATCTTGGCAGTAGTGAAAGTCCTCTCTTCTCCCGCGCGACGGATCCATCTGAGCGCTTGCGAGGGATCGGGAGACCGTATCCCCCTCCTCGGACCTAGTGAGACCTCGTATAATTAATACCTTCGTACGCATCTAATTGGCGTTGAGCGGTGTGTCCCACCTGACGCGAGATGTGCACCCACGGTACGTTCTCACAAATAAACTGAGTTAAACGATAAACAATTCTGGAAATGTCTCCGATATCTCCCCCGTGACACCGCCTACTGCGAGAATCACGGGACCACCACGTGGAAGTCTGTTCGCTAACAGTCCGGAAGCGGCCGAAACGACCGCCGGTATATTTATGATACGCGGTTTCATTACCCATGGTATATTATGACAGATACCGACGGCGGGAACCGGGGTTCGGAGAAATCGAGTCGGAGCACAGGCGTCGATCGTCGAACGTTCCTGAAGACGACGAGCGGCGCGGCGCTCGCAGCCGGTGTCGCCGGCTGTATTGGCGGGGACGGCGGAGACGGCGGCGGTGGCGGTGACGGCGGTGGCGGTGGCGATGGCGGAGGAGGCGGAGGTGGCGGACCGATCCGAATCGGCCACCTCGCCCCAGTTCAGCTTGACATGGGCCAGGGGTCGATGCGAAGTGCCCGGCTCTTGGTCGAGGCGCTCAACGAGGAGGGCGGCATACTGGGTCGGGAAGTCGAACTCGTCGAAGGTGACACGCAGTTGAGCCCGTCCCAGGCGAACCAGCTGGTCCAACAGTGGGTGAACCAGGAGGACGTCCGGATGATCAGCGGGACGTTCGCCAGCGAGACGATGCTCGGCATTGAGGAACGTGTCGGGAACCTGAACGTCCCGTTCCTCGACACGGGATCGGCGTCGCCGCGAATCACCCAGGAGTTCGTCGGGGCGGACTACGACACGTACAAGAACATCTTCCGCCCCAACCCGGTGAATGCGGACTTCCAGGCCGATCTCCTCGCGGACTACGCCGCGTTCCTGAGCGATACGCACGGCTGGAACAGTTTCTCCGTCATCGTCGAGGACGCGGCATGGACTCAGCCGGTCACCGATCGGACCGCCGACCGCATGGAGAACGAACACGGGCTGAGCGTCGAGATGAACCGCCGGATCTCGCCTGACACGACTGACTTCACACCCATTCTCGACTCCGTGGAGGAGACCGGCTCCCGCTCGATGATCAAGGCAATCTCCCACATCAGTGGGACGGGCATGCTCTCCACGTGGGGGGCCAACGAGTACCCGTTCGCCCAGGAAGGGATCAACGTGGCATCGATGTCGCCCCAGTACTGGGAGGACACCAACGGCGGGTGTCTCTACGAGACGACCGCCGAATCCGGGGCAGGTGGGACGGCCCCGGTCACCGAGAAGACGATTCCGTTCACGGAGACCTACGCCGAGCGATTCGATTCACGTCCAACGCTTCCGATGTACATGGGATTCGGGACGTACGACGCGGGGTTCATCTTCAAGGAAGCGGCCGAAGCCGCCGGCACCGTCGACTACGAGAACAATCTCGACGACATCGTGGCCGAACTGGAAGCGACGGACTACACCGGCACCGCCGGGCAAATCCAGTTCTACGGCCCGGACGAGGAGTATCCACACGACGTGAAGTACGGCGCCGATCTCGCGCCATTCCCCGTGGTTCAGTGGCAGTCGGAGGCGGAGAACGACATGATCGAGGGCGACGGCGCGAAGGTGTGCGTCTGGCCGGAGGACTTTGCCACCGGCGACCACCAGCCACCCCAGTGGATGTCCTGACCGGAATACACTCATGGGACTGTCAGTCCGCGACACGATCACAGGCGGATCGGGAGCCGGTATATGGTAGACGTTCTGACAATACTGTTCACCGGCGCGATGATCAGTTCGGTCTACGCCCTCATCGCCATCGGCTTCTCCCTGATCTACGGCGTCCGGGGTGTGATCAACCTGGCCCATGGCGCCCTGATCATGATCGGCGCATTCGGCTATCTCGTTATCAACGTCGCAGCACCCGAGTGGGTCGCGTTCCTCGGGGCGATTGCCGTGGCTGGTCTCGCGTCACTAATACTCTATCTCGGGCTTGTGCGCTTCACCGAACACGACGTCGTCATCACGTTCCTGGTGACCGTGGTTGTGGCGCTGATCGTCCAGCAGTTGCTGACGATCCAGTTCTCGCTCGCCCCGCGGTCGCTGAACCCGATCGTCTCGGGTGGCATTCCGATCGCCGGGACCCGCGTCAGAACCTACCAGATCGCGGGGTTCGTCCTGTCGTGGGTGGCACTCGGGCTGCTGTACCTGTTCGTCCGGCGCACGAAGCTGGGCCGGTCGATTCTGGCGACGTCGATGTCGGAGAAAGGCGCGAAGCTGAACGGCGTCAACGTTCTCTACGTGAACGCCGCCACGTGGCTGGTTGCCGGCGCCTTCGCCGGGTTCTCGGGCGTGTTCCTCGGGGCACTGCAGTCGACGAGCCCCACGATGTGGATCAACGCGCTCGGACTGGCGTTCATCATCGTCACCGTCGGTGGCGTCGGGAGTATCAAGGGGACGATCATCGCCGCGTACCTCATCGGGTACCTCGAGACGACCACTGTTGCCATCGTCGGGGCGGATTGGCGCGGGATGTTCGCACTCCTGCTGCTCATCGTGATCATCATCGTTCGACCACAGGGCCTCTTCGGGAGGGAGTTCATTGAGTAAATCAGCGACCGGGGTGGAGGAGGCGCCATCCCGACACGTCCTCGGACGGGTGTTCGACGCGGAGACAAACAACTATCAGCTCGGTGTCCTCGGGCTGGGGCTGGTGAGCCTCGTCACGCTGCCGTTCTGGGCTCCTGCCTGGACCTACGTATTCGCGTTCGCGAACATCTGGGTCATCTTCGCGGTCAGCTGGGACATCATCAGCGGGCACACGAACTACATCAGCTTCGGCCACTCGTTCCTCTCGGGCCTCGCCGCCTACACGACGGCGTTACTCACGTTCAACATCGACCCGAACATGGCGATGTACATCACGTTCCCGATTTCCGTGGCCGTGGCCGTCCTCGCCGGACTGGTGTTCGCCTTGCCATCACTGCGCCTGAGCGGGCCGTACTTCTCGCTCCTCACGTTCGTCTCGGTGCTGATCGCGACCAAGGCGGTCTACATCTTTTCGGGGTACACGAACGGGGAGATGGGCATCAGCACGGTGTCCGTGTTGACCTTCGACAACACGACGATGTTCTACTACACGCTGATCCCCGCGTTGATTATCGCAACGATCCTCCTCTACATCAGTCGGTCGAACGTGGGCATGGTGCTCAGGGCCATCGGACAGAACGAACCAGCCGTCGAGGCCGCCGGTCTCGACACGACGAAGTTCAAGCTCTGGGGATTCGTCTTCAGTGCGGTGCCGATGGGTATCGGCGGAGCACTGCTGGCACACTTCTTCGGGAACGTCGAGCCGATCGCGTTCCTGATCGTCGACCGCAGCATCGAGATGATCGCGATCGCCGCGGTGGGCGGCATGGGCACCATCCTCGGTCCGGTGGGCGGGGCCTACCTCCTCATCTTCCTGCGTGACGAGCTGTTCCGGGCGTTCCTCGGGCCGAACGCCCGCTGGGTCGCCCTGTGGGCCGTCGTGTTGATCCTGCTCGTGACCTCGCCACAGGGCATCTTCACCCGTCTCTGGAACCTCCTCGGTCGGCTCGGCGGCGGTGATTCCGAATGAGCGCGGCTGCCCCGCTGCGAATCGAAGGACTCTCGAAGCAGTTCGGTGGCTTGACGGCGGTCGACGACCTGTCGTTCTCGGTCCACGACGACGAGATTCTCGGGTTCATCGGTCCAAACGGGGCCGGAAAGAGCACCGTCTTCAACTGTATCATGAGCGTCTACGACGTGACTGCCGGCTCGGTTCACCTCCACGGCGAGGACGTGACCGACTGGGACACGCACGAGATCGTCAAGCAGGGGCTCGCTCGGGTCTCCCAGGAGTCGAATCCCATCGGGACCATGACGGTCGAAGACAACATCAGGCTGTTTACGCTGCCCGACAGCCCGTTTGCCTTCAACGGCGGCGGCGACCACGACGACATCGTGGCGATCGCCGAGCGCGTCGGCCTTGCCGACAAACTCGACGCGTTGCCGGGGTCGATCCCACACGCCGATACGCGTCGCCTCGAGATCGCGAAGGCCATCGCCACCGAGCCGGACGTGCTCCTCCTCGACGAGCCGTTCGCCGGGCTCAACCAGTCCGAGATCCGCGATCTCTCCGACGAGATCCGCGCGTTCAGCGAGGAGGGGATGACACTGGTCGTTGTGGACCACAACATGCGGGGACTCATGGCCCTCGTCGACCGCGTCATTGTCCTCAACGAGGGTCGAAAGATCGCCGACGGCACGCCCGAGGAGATCGCCGACGACGAACGGGTCCAGAGCGCGTATCTGGCGGGGGAGGTCTAGATGTCGGGCGAGCCGCTTCTCGATATCGAGGACCTGGACGTCTTCTATGCGAAGTCACAGGCCCTCGATGGGGTGTCCCTGCACGTCGACGAGGGGGAGATCGTGAGCGTGATCGGTCCGAACGGGGCCGGTAAGACGACGATGCTTGACGCCATCAGCGGGCTCATTCCCTTCGACGGGTCCATCCGGTTCCGTGGTGAGGACCTTGGGCCGAAAGCGGAGCGGGAAATCGTCGAGATGGGACTGATCTATTGCACGGAAGAGCGTGATCTCTATCCGTTTTTCTCCGTCCACCAGAACCTCCTGATGGGTGGTCACCGGCTCGGACGGGACAAGCTGGACGATCGTCTGGCGTACGTCTACGATCTGTTTCCCCGCCTTGACGAGCGTCGCGAGCAGGAGGCCCACACGATGAGCGGGGGCGAACAACAGATGCTCGCCATCGGCCGGGCGCTGGTGGGCGATCCGGACCTGCTGATCCTCGACGAACCGACCCAGGGGCTGGCCCCGGTCATCATCGAGGACATCAGCGAAGCACTCGAGGAACTCCAGGACGCGGGATTGACCATCCTTCTGGCCGAACAGAACTCGACGTTCGCGATGACTCACGCCGAACGACTCTACCTGCTCGAGACAGGGACGATCGAGTTGTCCGGGACGGCCGAGGAATTCCGGGAAAACGAGTACGTCCGCGACGCCTACATCGGCATCGCGTAGTCGATCCAATACCGCCTGTTCGGTCGAGGGCGAGGACCGCTACAGGCGCGAGAGGAGGATATCCGTGTCCTCGATCCCTTCGATGACGGTTTCCATGAACTGGCCGGCAGTCACGCCGTCGATGAGACGGTGATCGAACGAGAGCGTCAACCCGAGCCGTTCTCGCACTTCGACTTCGCCGTCGACGGCGACGGGCTTTTCTTGGATGCGTCCGACGCCCATGATGGCCGCTTCCGGGTGGTTGATGATCGGCGTGCCGAACGTCCCGTGGCCGCCGTGGCTGCCGGTGTTCGTGATGGTGAACGTTCCACCCTGGAGGTCCGCCGGGTCGATCGAGCGGTCGCGTGCCTCCTCGACCCGGGTTTGGAGTTCCTCGGCGATCTGGACGATCGACTTCTGATCGACGTGTTTGAGCACCGGGACGATGAGGCCGTCGCCGGTGTGTGTGGCGACGCCCACGTTGTAGTAGTGTTTCTCGGTGATCTCCTCTGCCGCCATGTCGACCGAGGCGTTGACGAGGGGGAACTCCTGCAAGGCGGGGACGACGGCCTTGACGAGAATTGCTGTGTAGGTGATGCGGACATCCTCGTGTTTCTCGTCGAGGCGACGTTTGAGGCCGACGAGCTCCTCGGCATCTGCCTCGTATCCGGAGGTGACGTGGGGGATTTCGCGCTTCGACCGGGTCATGTTCTCCGCGATGGTCCGGCGGACGCCCGTCAGCGGTCTCGTGACCTCCCGCTCCTCGGCAGGCGAGCCCGGCGGAGGGCTGTCCACGTCTGCCTCGGGTTGTGATGACGCCGGTGCCGGTGATTCCTCCAGATGCCGGTCGATGTCCTCGCGGAGGACCCGTCCACTCGGTCCCGTCCCCTCGACCTGGGCGATGTCCACGCCCTGTTCGCGGGCGTACCGCCGCGTCGCTGGCGCAGCGAACACGCGACCGTCGCCAGGTTCCGGCTCGGACTCGGTCGCGGCATCGACCCGCGTGATGGCAGGAGTTGCCTCCGCCGCTTCCGTGGCGCCTTGGTGGGTCGCGGCCTGCTGGCTGGTGGTGTCGGTGTCTGCGGACGCCGCCCCGGCGTCCGTATCGAAGCTCTGCTGGCGAGGCGGATTCTCGGTCTCGAAGACGGCCACCACGTCGCCGACCGCGACCACGTCGCCGGGCTCGGCCGCCAACGATTCGACCGTCCCGGTGCAGGGCGCCGGAATCTCGACGACGGCCTTGTCGGTTTCGACGTCGACCAGCGGTTTGTCCTCCTCGATCTCCTGGCCCGGCTCGACGTACCACTCGACAATCTCGGCCTCCGTCAGGCCTTCGCCGGGGTCCGGGAGCCGGAACTCGAAGCGGGCCATCAGACACCCCTCCGTTCCGGCGTCTCGGCCGTCTGTCCGCCTGTCAGCGGTGGGGACACGTCAGAACGCATAGTCCATCACCGCCTCGATCGCGTACGTCGCACGGTCGGCATCCGGCAGGTAGGCGTCCTCCGTTTCGTGGCCGGGGAAGTGGACGTCGAAGCCGGTGGCCCGTTTGATCGGAGCCTGCAGGTGATCCAACGCGTACTCGTTGATGAGTGCCGAAATTTCGGCCCCGAGACCGAGTGTCCGCCGGGCTTCGTGCAGGATCACGACCCGTCCGGTCTTCTTTGCCGATGTGAGGATGGTCTCTACGTCGAGGGGCGAAAGCGTCCGGAGGTCGACGACCTCGACGTCGTGGTCGACTGTGTCCGCCGCCGTCACTGCGTGGCGGACCATTGCACCCCATGCAAAAACCGTGACGTCTGCTCCCTCCCTGACGACTCTGGCCTCGTCGAGCGGCAGGGTGTAGGGCTCGGTCGGGACCGGTTCGCGCGACCCTCGGTAGATCTTCTTCGGCTCGAGGAACATCACGGGATCGGGATCCCGGATACTCGCAGCGAGGAGGCCCTTCGTCTCCGCTGGTGTGCTCGGGACGACCACACGCACCCCGGGCGTGTGCACGAAGAACGTCTCCGTGGACTCCGAGTGGTACTCGCTCGACTTGATGCCACCGCCGTAGGGGATGCGGACCGTCAGCGGCACCTCGAGCTGGCCCCCTGATCGCTCGTACATCTTCACGAGCGTGTACATGAACTGGCCGAAGGCGGGGTAGAAAAAGCCCATAAACTGGATCTCGGGGACGACGGTCTCGCCTCGCATGGCCATGCCGACGGCCGTGCCGATGATGCCATTCTCCGAGAGCGGCGTATCGATGACACGGTCCTCACCGAACTCCTCGAGGAGGCCCTCGGTGGCGCGGTAGACACCACCGATCGGCCCAACGTCGTAGCCCGTGATCCGCATCGTCTCGTCCCGTCGCATCTCCTGAGCCAGGGTGTGGTTGACGGACGTGACGATGTTCATCTCCTCGGTCTGTTCGGGCGATTCCGTATTGGAGAGACTACTCATTCGAGACCCTCCCCCGTGAAGTCGGTAAACGGATTACGCCCATCGCGCTCCGCGCGGAGCTCCTGTCGTTGGTGGCGTCGGTTCCAGGACTCGACGTGCAGGTGGTTCTCGAACATGGTCAGTGGATCGGACACAGGCACCTCGCGGGCGCGGTTGACGGCGTCTTGGATTTCTTCGTCGATCGACGTGTGGATCGAGTCGACGGCCTCGTCGTCGAGAACGTCCTGGTCCATGAGGTACGTCTCGAAGCGGTCGATCGGATCGCGGTTCGCCCAGAAGTCTCGCTCCTCCTCGGTGCGGTAGATGCTTTCCTCGTCTGCCGTGTTGTGCTCGACCATCCGGTAGGTGACACACTCGATGAATGTCGGCCCCTCTCCAGCACGGGCACGTTCGACTGCCTCCCTCGTCTTCTGGTAGACCGCAAGCACGTCGTTCCCGTCGACGCGCTCGTGTGGGACCCCGTGGGCCTCGGCTTTCTGCGCGAACGTGTCCGCAGCGGTTTGGCGGTGGGCCGGCACGGAGATGGCCCACTGGTTGTTCTGACAGATCGTCACGGCCGGGGCCTCGAAGACACCCGCAAAGTTGAGTGCCTCGTGGAAGTCGCCCTGGCTGGTAGACCCGTCGCCGATGAACGAGAGTGAAACCGCGTCTGATCCGTCGAACCGGTCGGTCATGGCCGATCCGACAGCGTTCGTCACGTTCACTGCGAGCGGGACGTATATTGGCGTGAAGTTGACCGGCGGCATCTCTTCCTCGGGTACCGGGAGGTGCTCGTCGATGGTCTCCGGTTCGGCCCCCATCAGATTCGCGATGGCGCGGGCCATCGAGGCACCCCAGTAGAGTAACGCCGGTGCCTGGCGGTAGGAGGGGAAACACCAGTCTCCCGGTTCGAGTGCGGCCGCCGCGCCGAGGGGCGTGGCCTCCTCGCCGGTACTTCTCGCGATGATGCTGATCTCGCCACGGCGCTGCATGCTGAGCGTCTTCTCGTCCAACGCTCGCGACGCGACGAGCGTCTGGTACAGCCGCACCAACATTTCCTCGTCCAGATCTGGGGGATCTGCCTGTACCTCGCCGTCCGGGGCGAGGATTCTGAAGAATTCCTCCCTCGGTCGCTGTTCGTCCCACCGTGCCATGCCAGTACGGTCAGCGAGCGTGGAAAAATATATTTGCATTGAAAATTTGATATACTCTCCGAATATGGGGATGCAGTTGGTGGCAGAACCGGGCGATCGATTCACTCGGTGATTGGTCTGATGAGTTCGACCACGCGCTCGGTGAGCCGGATCTCGATCGGCGTATCGACCGGGATGTCGTACGAGTCGTGGTCGTCGTCTCGTGTCAACACCGCACCCGAGCCGTGTTCTGCTTCGAGGAGTTCCACTTCGATGACGGCATCGTCGGACACCACCAGCGAGTCCGGGGTGTCGGTCGGGTCGTGGACGTTATTGAACGCGATTCCAATTCCAGTGTCGAAGGTCCCCCGCGTGATCGATCGGTAATAGCCAGTCGATCCGAATGGCGTCGCCACGAGGGCGCCGTCGCCGACGACGCGATCAAACGTTCGTGTCTCCCCACCGTCGCTGACGCGTGTCGCGAAGACTGCGGCGTGGACCGGCGACCGGTGGTGGAGGGAAATCTCGTTCAGCGCGTCGAAGTCGCCTCTGAGCTCCGTCCCGTTCCGGAATCCGGCGAGTTTCCGGTGGCGATCAATGGCGTAGTCGGTGTCGGGAGACCCACTCTCGATTTGCTCGAGTGTGTCGATCACGTCGTCGTCGTGCAGCGTGGTGCGGTTTCCGGCTGACCCGGCAGTTCGGACCGGGAGTATCGTGGGGTCGCGGTAGGTCCGGGCCGCAAAGAGGATCGTTCCGTCCCCGCCGAGTGTGAGCAGCGTCGCGTCCGGGTCGTACTCCTCGCGGACCACGAAACCGTGCTCGCCCAGCCGTCGCTGCCACTGTTCACGAACCTGGTCGCTTGAGGAGATAACGACGTACTCCATGCGAGTGTTTCTCGGGTCATTACTCGTCGAGCGGTATGTACGTGTTTGTACTCAGGCTACGCCAACACCGGCCAGTACCAACCGACCACCAATCAGGGTGAGGAGACCGAGAACGGTCGTTCGGCGCGTGCGTGCGTCGACGCGGTCCCGGAGCCGTGATCCAATGGCGACGCCAGCCACCGCGGGCAATATAGGGCCGATCGAGACACCGAAGATGTCTAGACTCGGATACAGGCCGAGTATCCCAGCGATCCCGATTTTGACGCCGTTGAGACCGAGAAACACGAGCGCGACGACACCCACGAACAGCCCGTGAGAGAGGTCACAGCTCCGGAGGTACGCGACGAGTTGCACGCCGACGTTCGTCCCACCGAACAGGAGGCCGGACACGCCGCCCACGCCGACCATCGCCAGCGGCGTCTCGACGAAACAACCCGCTTTCGGGACATCGAAGCCTGGAATGGTGACGGCGTCTTGGATACTCACGACGAACGCGAGCGCGATGACGCCGAGCCCGACTTTGAGTGGCGCAGCAGGATCCCGTTCCAGGCGGACCATCCCGATGACAGTCCCGACGATAGCGAACCCGAATTCGGCGACGTCGTTGACGGCTCCGGCCACGGCCGTGACCAGACGTATCACACCGAGTCCAGTCAGCGTCACCGACATACGGTCCTCCATTCGGTCTCGTGTAACGATCCATTCGACGGATTGTGGCCAGCGTGCCCACCCGTCAGGTTGCCTGGTACGGAGAGTGATAGTCTCGCTCCTGGCACTCACATACCCCTACGAAATTACATATTGTATAAACTAAGAATAGCCCAAAGTGTTTTCAATTGATCCGGGCGAACCCTCCAGATTGAATCATGTCCGATCGTGGAGCGGCCGACCAGCCCATGATGCAGCGGCTCTACGACAGGATCTGGCTCCTCGCTCTCGCTGCGTTGTTGTTCTGGGCGCTGTCGTATGTCGTCTGGGGCCTGCTGGATATCTTCTCAGTGCCGATGGGGGTGGCCTGATGGGCTCGCCCCTCGAGGAGCCCGAGGACGACTGGTGGAACCAGCGGATCAACCGTCGCGAGTCCATCTGGCTCGGTCTGAGTGGCATCTGGTCGATCCTGATCTTCGGGTGGATGAGTGCATACACGCGGATCGGCGACCAGAACCCGATCGGCGAGACCCGCAAGGTCACCGCCGAGGAGTTCCAATCGGCGTTTTCGGACTACCAGGACGCGAGTTCGGAAACTGAACAGGGGATCGTGCCGCCCGACGAGAACGTCTACATCGTCGCACGCCAATGGGACTGGCAGGGCACGCCGGTCGTTCTGGAGACCGGACGAGAGTACGCCTTCCACCTCAGTTCCATCGACGTACAGCACGGCTTTTCGATCCGGCCCGAAGCGGCGCTGAGCAAGCACATGAACTTCCAGATCCTCCCCGAGTACGAGTGGATTCTCCCGATGGAGTTCGACGAACCCGGCACCTACCACCTCGTCTGTAACGAGTTCTGTGGGGTCGGGCACCGCACAATGCACGGCCGAATCGAAGTGGTGGAGTCGCTATGAACGCCCTCGGCCTCTTCGATAACGACTACGACGACGAGGGCTTTCGGACCTGCTCGGTGACCGGACTGCACATCCACCGGTCGGCGGAGAACCACGTCAAACTATTCGGGTTGACGGCCGTCATCGCGCTCCTCGTCGGCGGGATCTTCGCCTTCACGGTCGCCATGACGCGGTGGGAAGTGATCGGCCTGATCGAGCCGAGCCAGTTCTACAAGCATCTGACACTGCACGCCTGGAATCTCCTCATCTTCTGGATGGTCTTCATGGAAATTGCCATCCTCTACGTCGGCGGCCCGATGATCCTCGGGCGTCGACTCCCGCTCACGACGTTCGCGAAAGCAGGCTGGGTGACGATGGTAATCGGCGCGCTGGCGGTCAACGTCTCGGTCTGGCTCGGCTCCGGGTTTCCCAGTGAGAACGCCCCACTGCTCACCGCCTACGCACCCCTCGAGTCGCCGGTTGGCTTCTACGTCGGCGCGGTCCTCTTCATCGTCGGTGCGGTCGTCGCAGCACTGCCCTTCTTCCTGACCCTCTGGCGCGAGCGACGCGAAAACCCGGGAAAGTCACTCCCACTCGTCGCGTTTGGCGCATTCGTCACGTCGATCATCGCCGTCGAGGCACTTGTCGGTGGTCTCATCACCTTCCTCGTTACGTTGCTTTGGCGGATCGACGTCATCGCCTGGATGGATGCCGCCTGGTACCGCCAGATGTACTGGACGATCGGGCACGGCAGCCAGCAAATCAACCTGGCAGCGATGGTGACGGTCTGGTACTTCCTGACTCACGTCGTTGGCGGGGCGGAGGTTGTCAGCGAGAAGGTCTCCCGGACGGCGTTCATCCTCTATCTCTTCTTCATCAATCTGGGTGCGGCCCACCACCTGATGTCCGATCCGGTCGTCTCGTCGGGATGGCGGCTGTTCAACACGTCGTATGCGTTCTACGGAGCAGCCTTCGCCAGCATGATCCACGCCTTCGCCATCCCGGCCGGGCTCGAAGCCGGCCGCCGAAAGCGCGGCAAGGGTGGTGGGCTCTTGGGCTGGCTGACGTCCGCCCCGTGGTCGAATCCGGTCTTTTCGGCCACGATATTCAGCATCGTCCTCTTCGGTTTCGTCGGCGGCATCACGGGTGTCGTGATGGGCCAGATGCAGGTCAACATGACCTGGCACAACAACTTCGCGACCGTCGGGCACTTCCACGGGACCGTCGCCGTCGGCACGACGCTCGCGTTCATGGGGCTGGTCTTCTTCGTGGTGCGGACCATGTTCCAGCGACGCCTCTCGTTCCCCCGATTGGCGAGTATCCAACCGTACTTCTACGCTGGAGCGATGGGCATCGTGGTTCTGATGATGATGTACGTCGGGCTCCTCTACGGCGTCCCGCGGCGCACGGCGGAAGCCGTCGAAAACATTCCCGGGACGGACTTCAGCTTCGGCGCCGCGGCACCGTTGTTTGCCCTCCTGGGTATCGCTGCGCTCCTCGCGATAGTTGCGGGTATCGTCTTCTTGCTGGTTGCTGTCGGGTCGTTGCTGTTCGGTGATCGCGTGACAGACCCGAGCGACAATGCCGACCTGGTTCCAGACGGCGGCGCTCCGGAAGACGGGAAGCCGGTTCACGCCTACGAGATGCGCGGGACGTTCTTCTTCGTCCTCGTGTTCATGGTGGTGTTTGTCCTCTCGTATGTCGCGAACTGGTGGTTCCTCTCGGAGCTCTGGTCTGTCGGGCTCTGAACAGCCTCGGCTATCACCGTTCGTCCAAACGTAAAAACCCACACCGCCGCAAACCAGCGTAATGTCTGATCCCACGTCTGGCGATGACCATCCCGGCGCCCCGACCGAGTGGATTCGCCGGACCCTCCGGGGCATGTGGCGCGACGCGCGGAGCGTGTACTACGCCAATACGCTGATCTGGCGGCTACTCAAGAGCGGGGCACTGCTTTTCGCCGGCCTCTTCAGCTGGGTCGGAGCGAACCTGATTCTGTCGTATCGCCCGGAATGGTGGCCGTTCGACTACGTGCTCGCCTACGGGTTCGTCCTGCTGCTCTGGGGCCCGCTCACGCACTTCGTCATCGTCCCGTTCGTGATCCGACTCCGCCGGTCGGGGGCGACGGGCATCGGGCGGTGGGTCGCCCGCCACGGCTCGAAGGCGAACCTGGCGGTGTTCTTCACGATCGTTCTCGTCTTGGGAACATTTCCCCTCGGCGTCATGACGTTCGAATTCCAACTCCCGAGCGGCGGATCGGGCGGAGACGTCAACCCGCAGCTCCAGTGTACGAAATCCGGCGGTGTCGTCCACTGTCACCTCTCGGACTCGCGGGGCATCGATAGTGTCGTCGTGACGTCCGGGGACCGGACGCTGGTGACGATCCACGATCCGCCGTTCGACTTCAACATCGACGTCGAGAACGTCCAGCGTGTCAGGGACGATCGGCAGTTCACTGTCGAGCTCCAGGACGAGAACGGCGAGACGCTCCGGCGCTTCGTCCGCCGCGTGGATCTGATACCGGGTTAATGCATTCGCCGTCGTGAATTCGTCACGACGAGGATGCTGCTCCCCGCCATGGCGAGCGCGGCTAGCAAGGGGTTCAACGCCCCCACAGCGGCGAGCGGCAGGGCGACGCCGTTGTAACACAGCGCCCAGCCGACGTTTTCTCGAATGCGGCGGCGCGTCGCCTCGGCAAGATCGAACGCCGCCGGAACAGAATCGAGCGCACCGTCTCCGACAACCACGTCGGCGGCGTCAGCCGCGTGCGCCGTTCCGGCGACGGCGATGCCGACGTCTGCGGCAGCCAGTGCCGGCGCGTCGTTCGTCCCGTCACCCACCATGGCGACCGATCGGTCGGCGGCCAGTCCCTCGATAGCCGCGACCTTCCCATCTGGTGGCACGCCAGCGAGCACCCGGTCGACAGCCTCGTGTGCTCGAAATCTGGTCGTCGCGGCCCAGTCGTCCCCAGTCAGCACGACGACAGTCCGGTCGTCGAACGCGTCGAGGGTGGGTTCCCACCCCGCCCGCTCACGGTCGCCCACGACGATGACTGCGGCCGCCGTGCCGTTGACGCCGACGACCACTGGAAGATTCCCGTTACTCCGGGTGCGTTCGACGGCCTGTGCCAGGTTTTCGGTCAAGGGGCCGCACTGGGTCTCGACGAGGGCTGGCGTCCCGGCTACGACGGAGACGGCGTTCTCGCCGACGACCCCACTGACCCCGCTGCCTGGATGTCGCTCGAATGCTCGCACGTCAGTGGGGATGTCGGATGTGGCGCCCACACCTGCTCCGCCGTCCGGAGCAGCCGTGACATAGGACTCAATCGCGGCTGCCACGGGGTGTGAGGCACGCCGCTCCAGTGCCGCAGCCGCCGCCACCGCGTCCGGATCCCCGACGACCTCCCGGACTTCCATGTCGCCAGTGGTGAGCGTCCCTGTCTTGTCGAATACGATCGCGTCGATCCCCGGGGCCCGCTCGAACAGCGACGAGCTCGTGATGATCATTCCTTTTCGCAGGGCGTCGCGGAGTCCAGCCGCGACGGCGAGTGGCGTCGCGAGGCCCATCGCACAGGGACAGGCCGCGACGAGAACCGTCAGTCCAGCGAGCAGCGCCGTGTCAGCACTGGCTCCGCCCGACAGGCGCCAGCCGAAGACGGCAACACCGACAACGAGTACGAGCGGGACGAACACGGTTGCGAGTCGGTCGACGAACCGTTGCGCACCGTGTCGTTCACTCTGGACACGCCAGAGGAGGTTCGTGACTCTGTCCAGCGTGCTCTGGGCCGCGTCGCCGACCGCGACGACGAGCGCACTGTTAGTGACGACAGTCCCGCCCAGGACCTGATCGCCCGGCGTTTTCGTCGACGGGAGCGATTCGCCGGTCACGAGCGCTTCGTCGACGGCCGCCTGGCCCGCTCGGACCGTGCCGTCGACTGGGATCCGCTCGCCGGGGCTGACGACGACCACGTCGCCAGGCTCGAGCGCGTCAATCTCGACGGTTTCAGTGGACCCGTCTGGGCGGCGCTGGGTGGCTTCCGTGACACGAGCTGCGGTGAGGGCCGAGAGCCGGTCGGTGGCGTCTCGCCGGAGCCGGTCCTCGTAGTAGCCACCCGCCGTCACGACGAGCACGATGGCGATGGCGACATCGAAGTACAGATGGATGCTGCCTGTCGCCAGCGCGACCAGACTGTACGCAAACGCCGCGAGGACGGCCACGGCGATCAGGAGATCCATGTTCGGGCGGCGAGCCCGCAGGCTGACCCAGGCGCCTCGCAGGATTGGCCACCCCGTGACGAAGACGACGCCGGCGGAGAAGAGCGCGATGATGCTCATTGGCAGGTACAGGCCGGCCGAAGTCGTCATATCGGCCGAGAGGATCCCGGTTTCGATCCCGACGTAACTCGGATAGAGGAAGAAGACGTACCAGGGCATCACGAGCATCGCGAGGACGATGCCGACGGTGAGGCGTTGCCGGGTCCCCCGGTTCGCGTCCGCCCGCTCTGCGTCCGCGTCACGTCGGGTGGCTGCGCTGTAGCCGTATCCGGTGAGTGCGTCCGCGACTGTTGTCCGCGTCAGTTGTTCCGGGTCGTAGATTACCCGCACCGTTTCGGTTGCGTAACTCGCGTCGACTGACTCGATTCCGTCGGTGGATTCGCCGCGGAGGGCCAGGAAGGCCTCGCAGGTCGTACAGTGCATGCCCTCCACCGTGAGAAACGTTTCTGCGAGGTCGTCGTCGATGGTACGGTCGCCTGTCAGTTCATCGCGCTGTGCTCGGTCGCGGATCGCCGCCGGATCGGGCGGGTCGTCGCCGAGATCCGACACGGTGCTGGCCACGTCCAGACACCCCTGGCAGCAGAACCGGCCATCGGTGTTCGCACCGGTGATGGGTGGGTCCGGGAGCGGCAGGCCACAGAGCGTACACGTCTCGGACATGGTCTCAGGTGAGCGGCTGGTAGTAGGGGATGTCCAGGTGTGGGACCTGGACGCCGAGGAGGACGAGGCCGTGCGAGAGTGGGACGTAGGCCAGCAGGACGAACGCTGCACCGAGCAGCCGGTGGAGTCCGGCTCGGTGGCCCGCCGAGAGCGTTCCGAGCATGGTTCCGTATGCAAACAGGGTGGGGAGCGTCCCGAGCCCGAGGGCGGCCAGCGAGAGGCCGCCTCTCACTGGATCACCGATGGCGAAGGCGTAGAGATAGGCCGGGTAGATGATCGGGCAGGGGAGCGCCGCATGCACACCACCGAGGGCGAGAATGCCCGTGGAACTGGCGAGCCGGTCGACGTGCCCCGTCAAAACCGCACTGATCCGGCGAAAGACCATCGAGACGTACGGGATCGACACACTGGGTGCCCCGCCGGTTCCCCGGAACAGATAGCCGAGTCCAGCACCGAGGATCAGCAGCCCGACACCGATGCCCATCGTCGCCCGCACCCCTGCACCGACCGTGGATATCTGGTCGATCGACGAGAACAGGGTCGCACCGAGCAGGCCAAACACCACGCCGGCGACGGCGTAGCCGGCCGTCCGACCCACGTTGAACAGGAAGTGCTGGCGGACTTCGAAGAGCGTGAGTGTGGATCGGTGCGCGTCTTTCCTCGATGCGAGACGGTCGGCGTAGACGCTGACCAGCGGCCCGCACATGCCCAGACAGTGGGCGCCGGCGAGGATGCCGACCACGAAAAAGACGAGGAGATCCGCGTTCGCACTGACCGTCTCCGGGGCGAGATGGAGGAGTGGGACGCTCACCGGCGACACCCCAGGCGTGGCTCCTGTGTGCGAGGGCCGGCACTCGCTCTGCCCGCATCCAGATCGATGATTGTGCCGAATGGCCGAGCACTGCGTCGCGGCCCCCGGATGTCCATGTGGTCCGGCTGGTCGTCCACGCGCAAAACTCTGGCGTCGACCCGGCTGGCGCTACGCTTCACGGGGCGTGTCCTCTGAGAGCACCCATACACCAGCACCGACCAGCACCACGAGGACCACGGCTGCTGGGGCGTAGAGCCGGAGGGATGTCCACCCCGATCCAGACGAGAACGGTCCGGAGTTCGATGAGTACCGGGACGGACAGCGCCAGCGCGATTCGGCACCCATTAGGTGAGGGTAGTTCAACGTCGGACGATGGCGACGGTTGCAGTCGTCAGCGACACCCACTGTTACCACGACCCAGCCGAGACGGTGCCGGACTGGGTTCGCGAGCGGGTCGAAACCGCCGACCACACGATCCACGCGGGCGACGTCGTCACGCCGGACGCGCTCGCGTTCTTCGAGTCCCGTGCACGTGACCTGGTCGCCGTCCGGGGCAACGGTGATGTCGCCGGCGTCGACCTACCGACAGTGGCCTCACTTTCGGTCGAGGGTGTCACCGTGGGCATCACCCATCCGCCCGGCGTCGGTGACGTGTCACCCGACGCGACTGCCTACGGCCGAACGGTAGTACAGACCCTCCGCGAGCGGGTCGGGCCGGTGGCCGTGGCTGTCGCTGGACACACCCACCGCGTTCTCGATACCGTCGTTGACGGCACGCGGCTGCTCAACCCGGGAAGCGCGACCGGAGCTCTTCCAGCGTCTGACCCGTCCATGCTGGTCCTCGACGTCCACGCTGGCGAATTCGACGTGACCGTGCTCGACCGCGGTAGC
The DNA here is from genome assembly GCA_964383875.1 of uncultured Halobacteriales archaeon. Classification (GTDB taxonomy): domain Archaea; phylum Halobacteriota; class Halobacteria; order Halobacteriales; family Haloarculaceae; genus CAYLJD01. The sequence goes on along the minus strand of CAYLJD010000001.1, from coordinate 48,038 downwards.
CAGCTAGACCCCTGAGGTGTAACCACGCCACCGGCAGGCCGGAATCCGGTAGGCTATTGACGGATGGGTCGGTACGGCGTGACGGTACAATGCTCGAGGAGACAGTCTGCATTGTCTGTGGGGCCGGACACGGCATCGGCGAAGAGGCAGCCGTCGCGATGGCCGAGCACGGCGCGACGGTCGTGGTGAACGACCTGGGCGTCGACGTCACCGGCGGCGATCCCGACGAGGATCCTGCCCAGGAGACGGTCGACCGTATCGAGGCGGCCGGTGGCGAGGCGGTGGCCCACTTCGGCGACGTCACCGACGTGGACTACACGGAGGAGTTGATCGCGGAGACAGTCGACCGGTTTGGCGCCGTCCACTCTGTGGCGAACTTCGCTGGCGTGCTCCGCGACCGGATGGTCTTCAACATGTCGGAGGCTGACTGGGATACCGTCATCGACGTCCACCTGAAGGGCCACTACGCGCTGCTGCACAACGCGTCGCGCCACTGGCGCCAGCGATACAAGGACGAGGGGTTCGATCGGCAACGCTCGTTTCTGTGTATCTCGTCGGGCGCCGCGGCGGGCCACCCCGGGCAGACGAACTACGCTGCGGCGAAGGCGGGCATCCTCGGGCTGATGCGGACGGCAGCCAGGGAGCTCTACCAGTACGACGTGCGCGTCAATGCCATGTGGCCGGCCGCGCTCACCCGCATGACCGATGGGCTGCCCGGGATCGGCGATCGCCCCGAGGACGAATTCGGGCCGCACCTCGTGACACCCGTACCCGTCTTTTTCGCCAGCGATCTGGCGACAGACGTCACCGGGTGTACCGTCGGTCTCGGCGGGGGTGACCTCAGCTTCATCTCCGATCCGGAACGTGAACGGACGCTCTCGAAGGATCTCGCTGTCGAGGAGCCGTGGACAGCCGACGAACTCGCCGAGCGGTGGGACGAGCTGACCGACGGACTCGACACCACCAAGACCGAGGTCGGGTGAGGCGTCCAGACACGGACTCGTGGTCAGTTTCGGCCGGACACGATTCGGTTGGTCCCGGCGGCGGGACGGTCCAGGATGCGCATCCGGCCGGCGATCAACCCCAGCGTGAGACCGGTGGCGTGCCCGAACAGTGCCGAGCGTGAGCCGGCCGTCGCGAGGGTGAGCAGCACTGCCACGACCACGATGACAACCAACTGTGTTCGGCGTGAGAGGTTGATGCGATCGAGGAGGACCGTCGAGACGACGTTCCCAGCCAGAAGGTACCCAAGGAGGGCGAAGACGGCCCCGCTCGCACCCACCACGGCCGTCGGCTGTCCGATCAAGCCGCCGAGCGTGACCTCGGCGATGCCGGCACTGGCACCCGTGCCGAGGAAGTAGCCGTGGAACCCCCAGCGCGAGGTTCGTCTGGCGACGAGCGGGCCGAGAATGGCGAGACCGAGTGCATTGGCGAGGAGGTGGCCGAGGCCGACGTGCGCATAGACGCTCGTGGCGATCGTCCACGGCTCGACTGTGAGCGGGGCGGCCAAAACGAGCGGGAGGCGCCAGCCCGCGATGGTCGCGACCAGCTGGACGGCGAAGACCGCAAAGAGGACGATGAGGGTCTCGATTGTCGGCCGTCCGCGCAGTGCCATTGCCAGCGTATCGCTCCCGACGCTGAAAACGTCGTGGGTCGGGTTATCCGAACAGCGTCTGCCAGAGCGACCGTGTGCGGTGTTTCTCCGCCAGGATGACCGAACACTCGACGTCCTCGACGACGTCCATGACCAGCGAGCCGGTGACGAGCCTGGAGAGGAGACCGCGTTCGGTGGCCCCGACGATGAGGAGCGTATGTTCAGTGGCCACACGCTCGATGGCGGCCTCCACGTCGCCGCTTTCGACGCGCAACTCGGCGTGGTCGAGATCGCGGTCTTTGGCCCACTCGGTCAGGAAGCGCTCGGCGTCGTCCGACGGTTCGTCCCCTCTCACGGTGAGCACCGTGACGTCGGATCCGTACTCCGCGGCGAGCAGGCGTGCGATCTCTCCACTCAGATCCGAGTCCGGGCCACCGGCTGTCGGCACGAGGATCCGTGACGGATCGAAACCCCGGTTACGGAGGACGAGGAAGTCACACGGGACGGACCCGACTACCTCGTCAACGGCCGACTCGGCTCGACCCGGGGATCCGTGGGCGTCACTCCCCCATCCCATGACCACAAGGTCGGCGTCGTATGTGCGGGCGGCGTCGAAAATCTCCTCGAAGCTCCGGTGGGAGATGATGGTGTGAGTCTCCACGGGCACGTCGAGCGTCTCCGCGTTGGCCCGGGCCGAGTCGAGAAGTTCTTGAGACGTTTCGTCGAGTTCGTCGGCGTACTCGGCCGCACTCGCGAGTGCCGTTTGGTCTGGAACCGTCACAATGTGGGTCGCGACGACGGTCCCGTTTCGCTGCTTCGCGATCGATGCGGCCAGTCTGATGAGGTCGTGTTCGTGGGCCGGATTAGCCAGCGGGACCATGACTCTGTAGGTGCCCCCGTCAGGTTGGACCGTCGTTGCGGCGGACACGGCCGCCTCCGGCAGTTGTTCGGCTCGCGAGAGGACATACTGGCCGAGGATACCCTGCTTCGTTGCATACCGGCGGGCGTAGACGAAGTACCAGACCACGCCGGCGACGACGAAACCGGTTGCCAGTCCGATCTCGATCGGGTCCATGAAGGCGATCAGCCCGAACGAGAGAATCGCACCCAGGATTGGGGTCATCGGATACAACGGAACGGTGAACGCCGGGTCGTACTCCGGACGGTCGGCGACCCGCATGACGATCAACGCCACGTTCATCAGGCCGTAGACGACGAGATGGAGAACGCTGCCCGCTTTCGCGAGGGTTTCGACGTTCCCGACAGCGATGAACAGCAGGATCAGCGTCCCGGTGATCGCGATGGACCGATAGGGTGTCGCGAACCGCTCGTGAATCTCGTTGAGCCATGCCGTGACCAGCTTGTCCCGGCCCATGGCGAAGTTGATCCGGGAGGAGGCGAGGATCGAGGCGTTGGCCGAGGAGGCCGTCGCCAGCAGCCCGGCAAACAGGATTAACGCGCCGCCGACCGACGCCAGCCCGAGCACGTTCCCGAACGCCACTTCGGCGACGTCGATGACCGGACTCGACGACGCAGCGAGCGCCTCCCAGTTGACCACCCCCATCAGCACCACCATGATGATGGCGTACATGATGGTCACGATCACCACGGATCCGACGACGGCCAGCGGTAGATTGCGGCCCGGGTTCTTGATCTCTTCGGCGACGGTCGTGATTTTTGCAAACCCGAGGAAGGAGACGAACACGAGGGCCGTGCCGGGCAGCAGGGAACCAATCCCGTTGGGGGCGATCGGCGACAACGTCGAGAGGTCGGCCGAGAGCGCGCCGAGTATCGCGAAGACTGTCAGGATCGCAACGAGAGTGAGAACGATCGCATTCTGGAGACGGCCAGTCTCCTTGGCACCGATGTAGTTGACGACGACGAACGCACTCCCGGCGATGAGGCCGGCGACCTGCGTCTCACCGAGGACGAGCAGGCCGAGGTCGAGGGTCGGGAGGGACACGAGCTCGATGAGGAAACTGCCGAATCCAAGCATGTAGAAGGCCGAGGCGAACGCAAGTCCGATCCAGTTCCCGAGGCCCGCGATCGAACCGAAGAGCGGCCCCAGCGCGTGGTTGACGTAATAGTAACTTCCTCCTGCCCGGGGCATGGCCGTCCCCAGCTCGCTTGCCGACAGGGCGGTAAACAGGGAGATGACGCCACCCACGACGAACGAAGCCGCGACTAACGGCCCCGCGACGCCGGCTGCCTGGCCGGGTAGCACGAAGATGCCGGCCCCGATCATCGTGCCGACACCGATTGTCAGTGCCGCCAACGGCCCGAGATCTTTGGCGAGTTCCTCGTCCCCCATCAGTCCCTCACCGTGTGTTCGAACCCGACTCTCAGCCGGCAGTTAGGTGTCCGTTCCATGTTCTTCCACGTCTGGGAGGACGACGACGGGCCGGTCGGTACGGGTGACGAGCGCCATCGCCACGTCGCCGGTCAGGAGACGGATCCACCGACTCCCGCTCCGGGGCGTGAACGCGATGGCTGTCGCGTTGTGCTCCGAGGCCGCTTCGAAGATGGACTCGGCGACGTCGGTCCCGTAGCGGAGGTCCGTCTCGACAGGAATGTCCGAGACGGTGTCGGTAACGACACTGAAAATCTCCGTGGCTATCGCTTCCCGTTGCTCGATGCTGGCTTTGTCGGGGGCCCCTCCGGCCTTTTCGATGACGTGAACGGCAACGACGTGATCCGGGTCGTACCGGACGAGTGCCGCACAGGATGTCTGTGCGTCCTCGACGGACGCCACGGGGAGGCAGACGCGAGCAAGCAGGTCGCTCATCGACACTCGGGGAAATGGTCGGCTGATGGGCGGGTCATGGCCGATATCACTCACGGCCGGTTCTTAAGCGTCACGTCAGCCGCAGAATGGAAATCCACTTACCCCGTCCTCGAGAGGGTATGGACATGCGACGTCGGGAGGGCCTCCGGTGCAGGTAATCATCGTCGGTGCGGGCGAGGTTGGCTCGACCATTGCCGAAAGTCTCGCGGACTCCCACGACGTTGTCGTGGTCGACATCGACGCGGAGCGGGTCGACGAGCTTACGTACTCGGTGGATCTGCTGCCGATTCACGGCGATGGGGCCACCGTGGAGACGCTTACAGAGGCGTCAGTTGGCGAAGCCGACATGCTCATCGCCAGCACGGACGACGACGAGACCAACATCGTTACCTGCGGGACCGCGAAGACCCTCTCGGACCTGTTTACGATCGCGCGTGTCAAGAACACGAAGTTCCTGGATACGTGGCGGAACGCGAAGGGGGACGCCCTGGGTGTCGACTTCATGGTTGGAACGAACCTGCTGACGGCCACAACCGCGGTTCGGTTGTGTGGGTTGCCGGCTGCGCGGGACGTCGACACCTTCGCCGGTGGCACGGTTCAGATGGCCGAGTTCGAGATCCCCGAATCCAGCCCCATGGCTGGCCAGACGGTCCAACAGGCCGACCGGTTCGACTCGCTGACGTTTGTCGCCGTGCTCCGAGAGGACGACGTCGTCATTCCAACTGGGGGGACCGTTATCCAGCCCAACGACGAGGTGATCGTGATCGGCTCCCGCGAGAGCGTCAGGGACATGGCGGCCGAAGTAGCCCCACACGCGGGTAATGGGGCAAAGACGATCATGATCATCGGCGGCACCGACATCGCCTACCAGACGGCTCGGCTCCTCGAGAAACAAGGTCTCACGCCACGGTTGGTCGAACCCGACCCGGAACGAGCCCGAGACCTCGCCGAACGGCTGCCCGGGACGACGGTCCTCGAGAGCGATCCGACGGATCGGGGATTTCTCGAACGGGAGCACATTGACGAGGTCGACATCGTCATTGCGGCCAGAGGCAATGACGAAATGAATCTCCTGGCCTCGCTGTTGGCCAAACGCATGGGCGCCGAGCGCTCCGTCGCGATTGTGGACGCCGGCGAGTACGTTGACCTCTTTGAGGAGGTGGGCGTCGACGTCGCGATCAACCCCCGTCGAGTGACCGCAGAGGAGATCACTCGATTCACTCGAGAACGACGGACTGAGAACGTCGCGATCATCGGCAGTGACCGGGCGGAGGTGCTGGAGCTGGAGATCGGCCCGGAGAGTGTCCTCGTAGACCGGCGGATCCGGGAATCGATGCCCGATCTGCCCGACGGGATTGTTCTCGGTGCCATCACCCGAGAGGGCGAACTCGTCGTGCCGCGTGGCGACACGGTGATTGAGGAGGGGGATCACGTCGTCGTGTTCGTCGACGCGACGGTCCTCGACGAGGCGCAATCGATGTTGTAAGCGTGTGGCGAAGGGTCGATGGATTCTTTAGACGACCGGGCTTCCGACGCCACGTGACCGAGCAACCCGGGCTCGGGTGGAAACAACCGTGATCGACGTCTACGTCGAGTGGCGAAAGAGCGTCGCACTCACTGGGACGGTCATCAAGTGGTTGGCAGTCGCCATGCTCGTGCCGGTGGTCGTCAGCCTGCTCTACGGCGAGGGCCTGGCCGTGTTCGTCGCCTCGATTGGAATCTTCGTAGCCATCGGGTTTGGCCTCGAGCGCCTCGACCCTGGAACGGAGCTCGGCCCCCGGGAGGCACTGCTCCTCGTCGCGTTGGCGTGGACATCGGTCTCGCTCGTCGGATCGGTGCCGTACCTGCTTGCGGGGGTGGGGACGGAATCGACCGTGGCACACCCGATCAACGCGATTTTCGAATCGACGTCCGGGTTCACCACCACCGGAGCGACCGTCATGGGCGACATTTCGGTAGATCGACATTCCCACGCGCTGCTCATCTGGCGACAACTCACGCAGTGGCTTGGTGGCATGGGGATCATCGTGTTGATGATCGCCATCCTCCCGGAGGTCGCTATCAATGGGGCCCAGTTGATGGAGTCAGAGGCGCCAGGACCTGAACTCCAACAGCTCACACCCCGGATTGCGGAGACGGCTCGGGTGCTCTGGCTCGTCTACCTCGCATTCACTCTCCTGTTCGTCGTTCTCATGGTCATTCTTCACGCGGTCGGCCTCGCACCGAACATGGACGTGTTCAATGCGGTCGCTCACGGCTTTTCCACCCTGCCGACCGGGGGGTTCTCACCGCAGGCCGACAGCATCGGCGCCTTCGGACCGGTGGTGCAGTGGGCATTTATCCCATTTATACTCGTGGCGGGGACGAACTTTGCGCTGTTCTGGTATCTGCTGAACCGTGACATTGACAGCTTCCTCGGCGATCGGGAGTTTCGCACGTTCATTGGAGCCACGACGGTGCTCGCGGCCATCCTTGCAGGACTCCTCTACCTTGGCGCCGCACCGGCGATGCGGCTCGGCGGGGTCACCGCCGGGGTCGTCGAGAACGCCGCGCGGCAGGGTGCTTTCCAGATTGCGTCACTTCTGAACTCGACCGGCTTCGCCACCGCAGATTTCGCCCAGTGGGACACGGCCGCACAGATGGTGTTGCTCTTCGCCATGTTCATCGGCGGCTCGGCCGGGTCGACCGGTGGTGGGATCAAGGTGGTCCGGTGGCTCGTCGTCGTCAAGGTCGCCCGACGAGAACTGTTTACCACCACGCACCCCGACGCGATCACGCCAATTCGCATCGGTCGGAACGTCGTCGACGAGGCTGCCGTCCGTGGCGTGCTCGGGTTTACGCTTCTGTACTTGATCCTGTTCATGGTTGGTGCCGTTGTCATCGCCCTTGACGCGGGCCGGATTGGGATGGGCCTGTCCGCGTTAGAGGCTGCGAGTGCCAGTCTGGCGACTATCGGGAATATCGGTCCGGGATTCGGCCAGCTCGGGCCGTTCGGGAGCTACCTGGGCTTTCCCGATACATCGAAGTTGCTGATGGTGTTTCTCATGGTGGTCGGCAGACTGGAGATCATTCCGGTCATGGTGCTGTTCACCGGCGCGTTCTGGCGGACGTGAGGGGGCAAGATCAGCCGACGGAACGGTGGTGGCCAGAACTGGCCTACCGTGAAACGACAGCTATTCCCGCCGGCACTCGAAGTCCCATATATGACCACAGGGGTCGTCCTGCTCAACTTCGGCGAGCCGCACGAACCCGAGCGGTCGGCGGTCGTTGACTACCTTGAGCGCATTTTTCTTGCGAATGCCGATCTCGAGGACGCGACCGATCCGCGACAGCGGGCTCGGGACCTCGCCGAGCGGCGGGCCCCGACGCTCATCGATGAATACGAGGCGATCGGTGGCTCGCCGTTGGGCGAGCAAGCAGCCTCGCAGGCGGAGGCACTCGAGCAGCATTTGCGGAGCGGCGGCTACGCTGCTCGAACCTACGTCGGGATGCAGTACACTGAGCCGTTCATCGACGACGCCGTCGAGGCCGCCATCGACGACGGGGCTGATCGGCTGGTGGGGCTGCCGGTCTATCCGTTGTGTGGCCCCTCGACGACGGTTGCCGCCCTCGAAACCATGTCTGAGGCTGTCTCCGACCGGGTCCCGGTACAGGAAGTCACCGGGTGGCACCGTCATCCCGGCTACACCCGGCTTCGGGCCGACAATATTGCCCACTTCGCCGCCGAGCGAGACATCGATTTGGCGGCCCCCAACACGACGCTCGTATTCTCGGCACACGGGACGCCCGTCCACTACCTCGAGGCCGGCAGTCGGTACGACGTCTACGTCGAGGAGTACAGCTCCGTACAGGCATCGCTGCTCGGAGTCGACGACTACGCTGTCGGGTACCAGAACCACGAGAACCGCGACATTCCGTGGACGGAACCCACAGTCGAGGATCTCCTCCCCGAGCTCGATGCCGACCGGGTCGTTATCGAACCGGTCAGCTTCCTCCACGAGCAAAGCGAAACGCTGTACGAGCTCGACGTAGACGTCCGTGAAGTGGCAGAGACGGCTGACATCACCTTCCACCGCGTCCCGATCCCCCACGACGACGACCGTCTCACGGATGTCTTCGCCGACCTGCTCGAGCCGTTCCTGGCGAATTTCGACCCCGGCTACTATCAGCTCCGGCAGTGCCAGTGTCGTGATCGCCCTGGAACTGTGTGTCTCAACGCGGCCCGCGGTGGGTGAGCCGTGCGGGTCGGCATCGTCGGCGCCGGCATCACCGGCCTCGCACTCACGCACCACTTGGCCGAGCAAGGCGTCGAGTGCGTCACGATGGAGGCGGCCGACGAACCCGGTGGCGTCATCGACTCGGAACGCATCGACGGTGTCGTCACTGAGCGCGGTCCACAGCGAATCCGGCGCACGCCGGCGATCGACGAACTGATTGCTGCGTGCGACCTCGAGGGATCGGCGATCGAGTCTCCCGACCTCCCGCTGTACGTCTACGCTGATGGCTCGCTCAGCGAGGTTCCCTTCGCCCCGGGCGGGCTCCGCCGGACCGATCTGCTCTCGTGGCAGGGAAAACTCCGCCTGCTCGCGGAACCCCTGACTCGGCGCGGTCGACCGGACGAATCCGTTGCCGCAATCTTCCGGCGAAAGTTCGGGGACGAGGCGTACCGGAACCTCTTCGGGCCACTCTACGGGGGCATCTACGGGTCCGATCCCGCGGCGATGCCGGCACGCCACGCATTGTCGCGACTACTTGACCGGGAACGCGAGCTGCACAGTCTCTTGCGGGCCCTCGCCCGGCAGATGGGACAGGGTCGACAGTTTCCCCCACTGTCCTTCGAGGGGGGCCTTCAGACACTTCCGCGGGCGCTGGCGGACCGATACGCAGACCGCGTCCGGCTCGGAACGCCGGCGACCGGTTTGGCGATGACGCGGGACGGGTGGGCGATCGAAACTCCCGACGGGGACGAAACCGTCGACCGGGTCGTCGTGACTGCACCGGCGCCGGACACGGCAGCGCTCCTCGAGGACCTGGCCACCGGCGTCGAAGGACTCCGTTCGCTCACGTACAACCCACTTGCACTGGTCTTTCTCCAGTCCGAGCTCGCGAAGCCGGGCATGGGCTATCAGGTCGGATACGGCGAGGATCTCCACACGCTTGGTGTCACCTGGAACGCGAGCCTGTTCGGCCGCGATGACCTCTATACGGCGTTTCTCGGCGGGATGCACGAACCCGACCTCGTCCAGGAGCCGCCGGACCGTCTCGGTGACATTGCCAGCCGGGAGTTCGAACGCGTGACCGGTGCGACGGCGACAGTCCTCGACGTTCAGCGGCTCGAACGTGGTTTTCCGGCGTGGGACGGTTCGTGGGACGGGCTGGAGACGCTCTCCACGCCCGAGGGCATCGAGCTCGCGACGAACTACACGGCACGGATGGGTGTGCCGAGTCGAGTCCGTGAGGCCAGGGAGCTGGCGACTCGGCTCGACAGATCCGATTCGGCTGAGCCGTCCGTCGAGTAGCGATCGGTTGCGACCATCGGACCTCGCCGGCTTGGATGATCGTCAGCTGGTCTGGCGTGTCGCGAACGCGGTGGGCACACCACGGAGAACGCTTCGCCGCGACATATCGAACCGCCAGCACCGGTCAGGTGTCCCGCTCGATCGATTTGGCGGTTTCGACGAACGCGCGGACCCCCTCGACCGGCGTGTCCTGATGGACGCCGTGGCCGAGGTTGAGCACGTGTCCCCGTGGGCCTGCCTGCTCGACGATTCGGCGGGTCGCTCGCTGGATAAGCTCCCGCGAGCCGAAGAGGTACGCCGGATCGAGGTTTCCTTGGACCGGGACGTCCGCGCCCAGGCTCGCCCTCGCCTCGCCCATGTCGACAGTCCAGTCCAGCCCAACGACGTCTGCGCCAGCGTCTGCAACCAGGTCGAGCCGGCCGTTCATCCGACGGACGAAGAGAATCGACGGGGCGGCGAGGTCGGCGAGAATCTCCCGGTGGAGAGGAAGGACGAACTCCGCGTAATCAGCCGGCCCGAGAACCCCGGCGTATGTGTCGAACAACTGGACGACGTCGGCTCCGTTCCCGATCTGGAATTCGAGGTAGTCACGGACGATGTCGGCAAACGACTCGAGGAGGGTCCGGAACGCCTCGGGGTGTTCGGTGCGGAGACGGCGGAGCGGCATATTCGTTCGGCTCGGGCCGCCTGCGACAGCGTACGAGGCCAGCGTGAAGGGGCCACCGGCAAACCCGATGAGGGCGGTTTCGTCACCGATCCGCTGGTCGAGTTCCACCAGGAGTTCGCCCACGTAATCGAGTTCTCGGACGACGTCGCCGTACGTACGGTCGACGTCATTCGGGCCCGAGACGGGGTTCTCGATCACCGGCCCGACACCACTCTCGATGTGATACGAGAAGCCCAGCGGCTCGAGGACGGTGAGGATGTCCGAGAAGATCACAAGGCCATCCGGTCGGTAGTACTCCCACGGCAGCAGCGTGATCTCAGCGGCGATGTCGGGCGTTTTGATCGCCTCCAAAAAGGAGTACTCCTCACGGATCTCGCGGTACTCGGGAATGTGGCGCCCGGCCTGGCGCATGAGCCAGACCGGCGGGCGCTCGGTGCGCTCCCCACGGGCGGCGCGCACGAGCAGGTGGTCCATTGCCGGACGGATGGTGGGTTGCGGGCTAAGACTTTCGGAACCCAGTACTGCGACCCCGCACCGCTGGATTCGGATCGACCGAATTCGGCGACTGACCGACCCACCCGGACGGATCCTGGGGCAGACTCACTCGCCGGCGAGGCGCTCAGTTTTTGCGGGATGGGATGAGGAGGGCTGTGCATGGCACGATACGGCTCGCTTGACTATCCCCGCCTGACGAAACGGCGCTTTCTCCTTGGCTTTACTTTGTTCCTCATCGGGCCGTCGGTGAACTTGTCGGCCACGTTGTTTTCGGGTGGGTTGCTAGGCTGGGAGCAGGCGCTCCTGTCCGACCTCGCGGTGCTGGGCGTGCTCAGTGTCCTCGTAGCACCGCTCGTGTTCAGTATCGTCATGCCTCTGACCGAGTAGCGGAGTGGTTTGGACAACCATTTAACCGCGGGTCGTGCACCCGCGACTATGACTGCACCCCGCGTGTTGATTCTCGGTCCGCCGGGGGCTGGCAAGGGGACGCAAAGCGAGAACATCGCCAGTGCCTACGACATCGAACACATCACGACTGGCGACGCGCTCCGGGCAAACAAGCACATGGACATCAGCCACGTCGACGCCGAGTACGACACTCCTGCGGAGTACATGGACGCGGGCGACCTGGTCCCGGACGAAGTCGTCACCGCGATCGTGGAGCAGGCACTCGCGGCGGCCGAGGGCTTCGTCCTCGACGGGTATCCCCGCAATGTCGACCAGGCCGAGGCCCTCGACGGGATGACCGATCTCGACATCGTCCTGTCGCTGGCCGTCGGCCGGTCGGAGCTGATCGATCGTCTCACGGGCCGCCGGGTGTGTAGCGAGTGTGGGACCAACTTCCACGTCGAGTTCGATCCACCAGCTGAACCGGGTCGCTGTGACGACTGCGGTGGTGAGCTCATCCAACGGGAGGACGACCAGCGGGAGGCCGTCGAGAACCGGCTCGACGTCTTCGCAGAGAACACTGAGCCGGTCATCGACTACTATCGCGACCATCCAGGCTTCGAGTCGATCGATGGAGAGCAGTCACCGGACGGCGTCTGGCGTGACATCAACGTTGCTATCAAGGCGCACGTGGAGTAAAAGGTTCATAGCGACCGAGCGTAGACACACTGATAGATGCCACGGACCGCCCAGAAAGTGGATGACCTCGCTGCCGAGGGCGAGGATATGACTGACGCCCTCTCGTCGGTGCTCCGCGTAGCCGACCAACAGGGAACGGTCACGTGGAGCGACGTGAGCGACGAGCTCACGAGTGGGCAGTGGGGGCGGCTGATCGAAACGGGCCTCTTGGTCGACGCTGGTGGCGAAGGGTTCGTCGTAGACGACCCCGATGGCGTCCGCGATGCCCTCGGCGAGGCCGAGCCGGCTGCCACTGACGATGGCGATGGGGACGGGGTCGACTGGACGGTCTACGACAAACTCGCGGCGGTGGCGGCAGTCGCGTTCATCCTGGGCTATGGGATCCAGTCGGTCCGGGCGACCATCGGGTCGATCATCAACATCTTCCTCGGACCGCTGGAGTCCATGGTCCCGTTTTACGTCGTCATTCTCGTGCTCGCATTGTTCACGGGCCTGTGGTCGACACTCCTGCAGGACAACCTCATGGACATGGACGTCATGGGCGACTACCAGGAGAAGTCCAAGGAGCTTCGCGAGCGCCGCAAACGGGCGAAAGAGCGTGACGACGACGAGGCACTCCAGGAGATCCAGGAAGAGCAGATGGCGATGATGTCCGACAACCTCGGCATGTTCAAGGCCCAGTTCCGACCGATGGTCTGGATCATGCTCCTGACGATTCCGGTGTTCCTCTGGATGTACTGGATGATTCTCGACGTCGGCTTGGGAGGCGCCCAGAACGTGATGGTGCTGCCGCTGATCGGGGCGATCGAAACGTGGCGGACCGGCGTCATCGGGCCGATCGAGGCATGGCTGCTGTGGTACTTCCTGTGCTCGATCACCTTTACCCAGGTGATGCGAAAGGCACTGAACGTCCAGACCTCGCCCACCTAGACACGCAACCTCTTTGGCCCCACCTCGCGCACGGTGCGTATGTTGGTCACTGTCTCCGGACCGGCCGGGAGCGGCAAGAGTACGCTCGCGGCGGCGCTTGCCGACCGGCTGGGCTACGACCACGTCTCCGGTGGAGACATCTTTCGGGAGCTTGCTGCCGAGCGCGATCTCACGCCGCTGGAACTCAACCGACTCGCCGAGGACGACCCGTCGATCGATCGGGATCTCGACCGACGGCTGCGGACGACCGCTCGGGATCGTGACGACCTCGTACTCGAGTCACGGCTCGCGGGCTGGATGGGCGGCGACTACGCCGATCTCTTGATTTGGCTGGACGCACCGCTTGACGTTCGGGCGAGCCGTATCGCCGACCGCGAGGGCAAGTCCGTCGAGCAGGCGCGCGAGGAGACACGCTCCCGGGCCGAGAGTGAAGCCACCCGCTACACGACGTACTACGACATCGACATCGACGACCACTCGATCTACGACCTCGTCGTGAACTCGGCACGGTGGGGGCCGGAGGAGGTTGTGTCGATCGTTCTCCGGGCCGTCGAGGCGTACGAGCCAGCAGCCGACGAGGGACAGACGCCGATCGACGGCGTTCGGTTCGATTTCTGATGAGCCTTCGCGACCCGCCCGACGAGCGATCACCCGGATCGCTGCTGTCATTCGGGGTGATCAACCTGGACAAACCTCCCGGCCCCGATGCGCACCAGGTGGCGGGCTGGGTCCGGGACCTGATCGGCGAGGCCCAAGCCGAGCACGGCGTGCCACGAATCGACCGGACAGCACACGGCGGTACGCTCGACCCGAAAGTCACCGGTTGTCTGCCCATGTTGCTCGGCGACGCGACCAGGCTCGCGCAAGTTTTCGCCGATGCACCGAAGGAATACGTGACTGTCCTCGAACTCCACGGGCCTCGTCCGGGGGACTTCGACGCGATCATCAGCGAGTTCGAGGGGGAGCTCTACCAGAAGCCGCCGAGAAAGAGCGCCGTCTCTCGCCGGCTGCGCTCCCGGGAGGTCTCCGATCTGACGGTCCTCGAACGGGCGGACCGTCGGGCTCTCCTGCGGGTCCGGTGCGAGGCGGGGACGTACATTCGGAAACTCTGTCACGACCTCGGCCTGGCGCTGGGGACTGGCGCGCATATGGGGGCCCTCCGCCGGACCGCGAGTGGGGTGTTTGACGACACTGACCTAGTCACGATGGAGGAGGTCGCCGACGCTCTCGCCGTCTGGGCGCAGCACGGCGATCCCGAACCGCTCCGAGCGGTGGTCGATCCGGCCGAACGGGCGCTTCGTGGCCTCCCGCGGGTGACGGTTGCGGATTCCGCCGCCCGGCAAATCGCCGAGGGGGCGCCGGTCTACGCACCGGGAGTGATGGACACACGTCCGGCGCCGTCCGGTGGGGACACGCCGGAACGCGACTCGCTCGTGGTCTGTACGACGTCGGGCGGGAGTGCCGTCTGTCTCGGGACGCTCGTCGGGGACCCGGACACCAACTCCGGCGTCGTCGTCGATCTCGAGCGCGTCCTCGTCTGAGCCCAACCGCGGGAATCGAAGGCCTTAATCGCCGGACTGCCGTCTTTCCGAGCGCGGGACCGTGGGGTAGTGGTATCCTCGGCGCATGGGGTGCGTCGGACCCGAGTTCGACTCTCGGCGGTCCCACTTCACGTTTCGCTACCTGGGTACCGTCGCCCGCGTGGCTGATGGTCCCGCCATCAGGAATATATAATCTTATTGATTGGATTTGTCGAATGCCATGCGTGACTCGAGGATGGTGGGTCGGTCCACAGTCCGGTGGTGGTTTTCTGCGTATCGTACGAGGCCAGATCCGGGGGAACGGTCCTACAATCGAATAAACTATTATAATACCAACTAATAGTTTCTTATGTATTAAGTCAGGTAAACATAATGTAGCGTACATGGTTGCCCACCCTCAGACTGGGACGATTCTCGTCGTGGACGACGAGCCGCTCTTGGCGAATATGCTTGCGGAATGGATCCGGGAGAAGTGGACGTGAGAGACGATTATCACCGCCCCGGAGGTCGTCTCACAGATCGACGAATCGGTTGACATCGTCCTTCTCGACCGTCAAATGCCTGGCATGTCCGGCGAGGCAGTCCTTGCCGAAATTCGCGAACAGATCGAGTTTCCACTGCAGGTAATGATGGTCAGTGGGGTGGCACCCGATTTCGACGTCATTGACCTCCCGATCGACGACTATCTTCGCAAACCCGTCGAGCGGCCGACCCTTCAGGCGAAGATCGAACAGGTGTTCTTCCGCCGGACGTACCGGCAGGTCGTCGAGGAGTACTTCGTGTGGCAGCCAAGCTGGACGTCCTCGAGCGGGTGAAAGCCGCCGGGGAATTGGCCGAGAACGACCAGTACCTGGAACTCCTCGCGCGGGCCGACGAACTGCGACACGCGGCCGATGCGACACTCGGCCGAATGAGCGAGCACGTAGCTGAATTTCACGAAATGGAGGCTGACGATTAGCCCGGGTGTTTGTTACCATGACTGACCAGTTCCGGTTCTCGCCTTCTCAAGTGTGTCAGGCTCGTGGCTGAGTTCTTGGAGACGCGGGTTGGTATCCACGTCGGTTCGCCTGGCGGGATCCCTGACGCCGTCCACCCACGTTTCCCGATTCAGACCGGCGTGACGCGATCGTTTCACCTCCGTACCGTCAGGTGGTTTGTTCGGCCATTCGGACGTCGAAACATCGATAGGGCGGCGAACGTGAGAGATGGCCATGGCCCTTCAGGACGTGTTTCTCTCGCCACTCGCTCTCGGCGGGCTTGTGGCCATTATTCCGATCGTACTTCTGTATCTCGTCCAGCCGGATCCGCGTCGCGTCGAACTCCCGACAATCCGGTTTCTGTTCGACGAATCCCAGCGCGATGCCGCCAATCCGCTCTTCGAACGGCTCAAGCGCAATCTGCTCCTTCTCATCCAGATTCTCGTTGTCGTCGGGCTCGTTGTGGCACTCGCCGGCCCGTACGTGAGCGTCACGAGAAGTCAGACTGTCGAGGAGACGGTGCTCGTGGTGGACGCGAGTGCGAGCATGGCCACGGAGCGGGAGGGCGCGACCAGATTCGAGAGCGCACTCGGAGCCGCGCGGGCGTCGACCAGCGGGACCAACTCCGTCGTCGTCGCCGGAAGTGAGCCCCGGATCGTCGTGCGTGATGGTGGGGCGACCGAGGTCGAGTCGGCCCTGGACGACCTCGCCGTGACCGATGCGCCTGGGGACCTCAACGGGGCGATCACGCAGGCTGCCTCGCTGGCCGGCGAAAACGCTCGGATCGTGATCTTCAGCGACTTCGCCGGGGACACGGGCTGGGCCGACGCCGTCCGGGCCGCACGCGCCCGCGGGTTACAGGTCGATCTCCGCCAGCTCACTGGGGGTGGCGCTGCGAACGTCGGCATCGTCGACCGCACGTTCACGGGACACAATGTGACGCTCTCGGTGAAACACTTCGGGGACGCACCAACGACGAGAACGATCCGGCTCGGCGATCAGACGCGGTCGATCGATCTCGCTCCAGGCGGCGTCGAGCGGGTGACACTCACCGTGCCAGCGGGCGGCGGCGAAGCGACCCTCTCGCCTGGGGACTCGTTCCCGGTCGACGACAGGGCATTCCTGGCTGCACCAACTGATCCAACGGTCGACGTCCTGTTGGTGACGAACGACCCCGATCGGTACCTCCGGACGGCACTGTCCGTGATTGACGAGGTCCGTCTGACGGTGGGGGAACCCCCGACGACCGTCGAGGGGCAACCCGACGTGATCGTCTACAGTGACACGAATCCCGATCGGCTGCTCGACGGAACCGTCGCAGCCGGTCGGGAGACGATCGAGCGTGGCGGCGGTGTCGCCGTCCTCGCCCAGCCGGACCCACCCGCCTCCTATGGCAATCTCATGCTCGTCGATCCCAACGGTGTCGGGTCGAATCCGTCGATCGGGCGCGTGGCAACCCACGAACTCACACGGGACATCGACTTTCCGCCGCCCGAGTCGTATCTCCGGGGTTCCCTGAGGGGCGGCTCTCCGTTAGTCGAAACCACCGACGAGACACCCCTCTTGGCGGCCGACGTTCGCGGCCCCGGCCGGCTCCTCTATTACGGGTACGTCCCCGATGGCGACACCTTCCGCTACTACTTCCAGTATCCAGTCTTCTGGAAGCGGGCGATCTACCACCTCGCGGACCGGCAGGCCCTGCCGTCGCTGAACCGGGAAGCGGGGGCTCGTCTCCAGTTCGGGAACCAAACGCGTGTCGAGACGCCGGATGGCAGTGTGACGGCCCGGACGATCCGCTTCGATCGCACCGGATACTACACCGTTGGTGACCGTCGTCTCGGCGTCTCCTTGTTCAGTGAACCGGAGTCAGCTGTCGCGACGACGCCGCTCGCCCAGCGGAGCGACGAGTCGGCAGCGCTCGCCCGGCAGGAAGAATCGCGCGTTCCCTCGCCGCTGACGTGGGCTGCTGCCCTCGTGGCACTCGCACTCGTCCTCGGAGAGGTGGGGTACCTCCGCCGTCGGGGGGATCTCTGATGGCTCCCGGCGTCGGGATACTCGCGGCACGAACCACCCTACCGAACGGGCTGGTGGTCGGCGTCGAAACACCGCTCGTGCTGATCGCGTTTCCGGTCGCCGTAATCTTTCTCTGGCTTCTCGTGTACCGCCGGGCGAGTGGCACGGCCGGCACGCGGAGTCGTCGGTGGTTTTCTGTCTCGCGACTCGGCGTCATCACGCTGCTTGTCGTCGCGGCGGCCGGCCCCTTCACGGTCGCGACGATGGAGACGCCCGGCGAGCCCCAGGTGACGGTGCTCGTCGATCGCTCGGACAGCATGGCTGTCTCGCCAGCCGTCGGGGACACACTCGCAGCCGACATCGAAGCTGCAGGCGTGCCGGCCACCGTGGCGACCATCGGCCAGGGAACGAACTCGCGGATCGGCGAGGGCCTAGCCGCAAATCTGCAGGAGAACGGGTCGGTGGTTCTCGTCTCCGACGGCCGGGTCACCGGCGGGCGGAGTCTCCCAGCGGCGGCGGAGTTTGCCCGCACGCTCAACGCGACGATCAGTACCGTCACGCCTGCGCCCGACCGGAGTGAGCGGTACGTGACGCTCGCCGGACCGGCCAAGACGAGCGCCGGCGTCGAGAGTCAGTTCCTCGCGCAGGTCGGAGGCGTCGACGCCACCGGATCCGTGACACTGACCGTCGCGGTCGACGGCGAGACGGTCGCCAGTGAATCGATCCAGGGCACAAACGGGAGCGTCCAGGTCACACACACTTTCGAAGCCACCGGCTCCCATCGGGTCACCGCGGCGATCGATGGGGACGATACCTTTGCTGTCAACGACGTCGCTCGAAAGACCGTCCGGGTCGTGGAGCCACCGCGGGTCCTCTACGTCGCCCAGGGGACCTACCCCCTCCGCGACTATCTGGGGGAGCTCTACGAGGTGGACACGGCCGACGCAATTCCGGCAGACCTGGATCCCTATTACGCGGTCGTGGTCCAGGACCTGGCCGCCGACGATTTGGGCCGCGTGGACGAACTGCAACGGTTCGTGATCGACGGCAACGGACTCGTCTTGGCGGGTGGGCGGAACAGCTTCGAAAACGGCGGGTACGCCGAGTCTCCGATCGCGTCCATGCTCCCGGTCACGCTCGGGGAATCGACGCAAGGAACGGCGCGGATAATCCTCTTGGTCGACGTCTCTGGCAGTGCCGGGGAAGGAATGCAGATCCAGAAGGCGGTCGCACTGGATGCACTCTCCCAACTCGGCAACGAGAACATCGTCGGCCTCGTCGGATTCAACTACGACGCCTACGCCGTCGCCCAGCCCGAAGAACTGGCCGCGAATCGGGCCGAGCTGCAAGATCGCATTTCTCGACTGCAGGCTGGCGGGGCCACCGACATTGCGACCGGCCTCCGCGGAGCCGAGGAGATGTTGGCGGGCCAGCGAGGCACGGTCATCCTGATCAGTGACGGGCACGATCCGCTGAGTCCGTCCCGCGTCGTCGCCGACTCGCTCGGCCGCCAGGGGGTGCGCGTCATCGCCATTGGCGCTGGGCGGAACGTCAACGAACGGGTACTGCGAGACGTCGCCCAGGCGTCGAATGGACAGTACGTTCGGGCCACAGAGACAGAGCGGCTTCGCCTCCTCTTCGGTGGCGGATCGCGCCAGTTCGAGGGCGAGGGCCTCACTGTCGTTGATCCGAGCCATTTCGTGACGGCCGGCGTGACGTTCGAGTCCAACCCAGGGCAGGTCAATGACGTCTCGATTCGGCCGGGTGCCGACTTCCTCGTCGCTGCCGAGGACGGGACGCCGGCGTTTGCATCCTGGCGCTACGGGTTGGGGCGGGCGGTCACGATCACGACCTACGGCGTCGACGGGAGCCTGGACGGCTTGCTTGACCAGCCCGATTCGCTGGCTGTGACGAAATCGGTCAACTACGCCATCGGCGATCCGGAACGGAAGGCGACCGACATCGTCGAGGTTGGCGATACTCGCGTCGGTGAGGCGACACCGGTCACCTACCGCGGGTCGAATCCACCGTCGGCCCCGAACCTCACGTTCCGCGCCGTCGACGACGGCGTCTTCCGGGCCGAGGTCTCGCCGGACTCGACTGGGTTTGAGACGGTCGCCGGGGCCACGTACGCGGCGAATTACCACGCGGAGTACCTCGGGTTCGGTCCGGCGCCGGCGGTGGCCGAAGCCGCCCGGACGACTGGTGGTCAGCAGTTCGATCAGGATGACGCCGCGGCGATCGCGTCGTTCGCCCGACAGCAATCAACCCGTGTGAGAGACGTCCGCCAGCAGTGGGATTGGGCGTTGCTGGTCGTGGCGCTCGGGGTCTTTCTGGCGGAAGTCGTCGTGCGTCGACTTCAAGTGTACCGGGGGCATACCCGGAGCGAGAGCGGCCTTCCATGACCCTGATTGGTCGATCGATCAACCTCGGACTCGTCTTCGTCGTCTGTCTCCTGGTGGTCGGAAACGCCGGTGCGACCCTCCTGTACCAGGAGTCGGTCGACGAACTCGACACGGCCAACACCCAGCTCGGCTCGCAAAACGAACAGCTCCGTGAGGACCTCGCGCAGACGGAGCAGGACCTGCAGAACATGCGCCAGCGTGTGGCCGAGCTGAACGAGAGCTTGCAGACGACACGCGGTGACGTGAGCCAGGTTGCGGAGAATTTGGATCAGACAGAAGGGCAGTTGGAAGCGACCGAAGAGGAGCTGAGCACGACGCTCCAGGACCTCCGCCAGGCCCGTGACCGGGTCGAGCAGCTGCAATCTCGCGTCAATTCGCTCGAATCGACGAACGCCGATCTGCGGGCCGAGCGCGACCAACTCCAGAACGAGGTCGACTCGCTCAGCGACGACGTCTCGCAGCTCGAAGGAGAGGTCTCCGACCTGAACGCGCAGGTTGACGACCTGCAGGCGGAGAACAACCGCCTCGAGACCGACGTCTCCGAACTCGAGAGTGGACTCCGGACGGCCTGTGAGAGACTCGAACCGGACAACCGACCCCCAGAATGTGGGAGCGTCTGAGCGTGACGGACGAACCAGTCCACCCCGCAGCGGGGGCGGACGCGAACGAGGCGGGGCGAATGCGCCAGGCGTTGACGGAGATCCGCCGCGAAGGGTGGAAAGTCGCGGTCATCTACGCCACCCTCGATGCGGCGCTCGTCACGCTGGGGACCAACCTCGTCCTCTCCGTCTGGCAGCCGCCGTTCCTCCCGGCCCGGGTCCCGATTCCCGAGGCAGGTGTAACGGCGTTGCGCAGTACCATTGGCCTCACCCTCGCCGATCCGACGGTGGGCACGAGTGCCATCGTTGGTGTAATTCTCGGTGTGGTGGCCTTCAGCGCCGAAGTGACTCTCCGCGTCCGGCGCCCACTGATCGAGCAGTTCGAGGCGGCCAATCCCGGTCTCCGTGAGTCACTCCGAACCGCTCGCGACGCGCTCGCGGCCGACACCAACTCTCGAATTGCTCGGCGCCTCTATGAGGATGTCCTGTCAGAACTCCGGCGATCCTCCAGCCTCGGCCTCGTAGATCTCCGGCGGGTGACGGCGACCGTCGTGCTTGTGGCGATCGTGAGCCTGGCGTCGATCCAGCTGGCTGTAATCGACATTTCGATCGGCGCGATCGATGGGCCGGGCGATGGAACACCTGGTGACACCAGAGCGGACGAGTACAGCGGCCTCCAGGACGGCTCGTCGATTCTCGGCGAAGCCGAAGACGTGCCCACTGGAGAGAATTCCATGGACGCCCTCATCGGCACAACCGGGTCTGGTGGAAGTGACGGCACCGGCGACGACCCGGCCGTTTCGTACGACACCAGCGGGTTCGCGGCCGGT
Organism: uncultured Halobacteriales archaeon; assembly: GCA_964383875.1. Taxonomy (GTDB): domain Archaea; phylum Halobacteriota; class Halobacteria; order Halobacteriales; family Haloarculaceae; genus CAYLJD01. The sequence goes on along the minus strand of CAYLJD010000001.1, from coordinate 26,597 downwards.
ACCTCGATCGAGAGTCAACAGGCCGGGTTCTCCGGGTCGGAACAGCTCGAAGACGCGGCTCTGATCCGGGAGTACAACTTGCGGATCCGCGAGGGGGGTGACGCGTGAGCGAGACCGACATTGACGCGCTGCAGGACCGCCTCGGGCGCGTTCGCGAGGAGGTGGGCAAACGGATTGTCGGTCAGGTAGACGTGCTGGAACGCCTGATCGTGTGTGTGCTGGCGGACGGCAACGCACTCCTGGAAAGCAATCCAGGTCTTGGCAAGACCACAATGGTCCGGACGCTCGCGAACGTCACGGATCTGGAGTTCTCCAGGATCCAGAATACTCCCGACCTGATGCCATCGGACATTACGGGGACGGAGATCATCCGCGAGTCAGGTGGGAATCGCGAGTTCGTCTTCGAACGGGGCCCCGTCTTCGCCAACGTCGTGCTCGCTGACGAGATCAACCGCGCGACGCCCAAAACCCAGGCAGCGCTGCTGGAAGCGATGCAGGAAAAGCAGGTGACCGCGGCTGGAGAGACGTACGACCTCCCACGGCCGTTTTTCGTCCTCGCGACGCAGAACCCGATCGACCAAGAGGGAACCTATCCGCTTCCAGAGGCCCAGACCGACCGGTTCCTCCTGAAGCTCCTCCTCGACTATCCGAGCGACGAGGAGGAACGGACGATTGTCGATCTCTATACTGTCGGGCAGCCAGCCCCGGACGTCGATCAAGTCCTCACTCGAGACGAGATCCGCGAGGCGCAGTCACTCGTCAGAGAAGTGCCCGTGGCAGACGACATCCGTGACCGCGCCATCGATCTGGTGCGTGCCACGCGAGACACTGACGACGTCGAGTTCGGTGCGAGCCCCAGGGCGAGCATGGGACTCATCCTGACGGCCAAGGCGCGAGCGTTCCTCCACGGACGGAACCACGTCTCGTGGGAAGACATCGAGGCGATGGCACCGCCGGTGTTGCGCCACCGCATCCTGCTGGACTTCCGCGCCGAACGGGAGGGCCGGACGACCGACGACGTCGTGGCCGAGTTGCTCGCTGAGGCCTGATGATCGACCCAGCGTTCCTCGACGAACTCGACCGGTTCCAGTCCTCGGTCAGACAGCGGACGACCGCGGTCGAGCGTGGGGAACAGGAGTCCCCGAGTGTCGGGGAGGGACTGACGTTCAGCGACTTTCGCCGATACTCGCCGGGTGACGACACCCGACTCCTCGACTGGCGGCTGTACGCCCGGACGGACGAACTGTTCATCAAGCGATTCGAAGAGGAGCGCAATCTCACCGTCCACGTGTTACTCGACGCCAGTGCCTCGATGGACTACGGGGCGGGCGACGAGCACAAGTTCGAGTTCGGGGCGAAACTCGGTCTTGGCTACGCGTACCTCGTGGCCGAGGCCCACGACGACTTCCAGTTTTCCCTCTTTCGGGACCGTACCGATCGTCTCGACGCCGGGCGGTCGACACGCGGGGAGGTCCTCGCGCTGGTCGACCGGCTGAACGCGGCCGATCCGAGCGGCGAGTCAGACTTCGAGGCCGCACTTGGCGAGTACGCCGCCTCGATCAATACCCGTTCGCTCGTGGTGGTTGTCACAGATTGCATCGGCGATCTTGACGCCCTCGAGACCGGGCTTGCCTCTCTGTCGCGGAACGATGTCGTGCTCGCCCAGGTCCTCTCTCCGGGTGAACTCGACCCGGAGACGAGCGGTGATACCATCTTCGAGGACGCCGAGACTGACCTGCAGCGACGGACGTACTTCGGTGGTCGACTGGCCGACCGATACAAACAGCGGGTGCGCACGTTCGTCGACGACGTGGCAGTTCGGGCGCAGGACCTCGAAATCGATCATTCGCTGGTGGCGACTGACACCGACTACTTCGACGCGTTTTCCACGATCTGGCGGGGTTGATCGCGCCGCAGGGCCTTTACCCGGACAGTTCGTCGGGGTGCCGGCACTGCCAGAGACCGCGGTGGGCCGATCGGGCGTCCGCGGCAGCCTGTTCGAACCGGACTCGTTCGGAAAAGCGCGTCTGATAGACCCTGGCGTGGCCTCCCTCGATGAGGTCGTAGTTTAGATTCCGATCGGCCTTGTAGAGGTAGGCCAGCAACCGACCGTAGTCTCCTTGCCGATCCGCCGCCGGATCGGTTTTGAGCTGGATGCGGTCGCCGGCGACCTGACTGTGGAGAACGGCCCTCGCAGTCTCAGCCGCCTCGTGGAGACACCGACCCCCGGCGTCGGTGTCGGGAACACCCACGAATTCCGACGGATTCGTCCGGGCGTAGAGTTCCGGGGAGTCGACGCCGAGGAGTCTGATGGTCCGAGCGGATCCGTTCTCGAGGCGGACTTCCACCGTGTCGCCGTCGACGACCTCGGTCACGGTCGCGTTGTATGTGCTGGCCCCACCACCCACGAGACCCGCACACCCTGCCGTCAGGAGACACAGGCTCCAGCCAATCGCGAGGAGGGCGAGACGGGCCACGGAGCCCTCTCACACGGACGTCCCAAGACTCTTTTGCTAGGTAATCAATACTATTCAATTAAAACTACCACTCACTGTTTCGATAGTGGAACCGATCAGTCACGAGCGACGAGAACTGACCGCTCGCGTGGCACGCTCGTCGACGCCGTCCCGTGCTCGACGCCCATGGCCTCCCTTCGTCATCGACGCCGATATCTACCTGTTGCGGGTTGAAAACGCTCGATTACCACGTGCCGGGCAGTCCCGATGGATCGGATCACGTCCGTGAGTGCGAATTATCGGGTCACGCCCGGATTCGTGACTGCACCGTTCGCCGCCGAATCGAAGTCGCGAGTATACTTGGCGAGCACGCCGTTCTCGTATGGTGGATCAGGGTCGTCACGCAGTTCCCGTCGCCGTTCGAGTTCGGCGTCGCTCAGATCCACCGCGAGGGTCCGTTCCGGAATGTCAATCGTGATCGTATCGCCGTTTTCGAGCACGCCGATCGGACCACCGACGTACGCCTCCGGCGCGACGTGTCCGATCATCGGACCGCGAGTCGCTCCCGAGAATCGGCCGTCTGTGACGAGCGCCACGTCGTCTTCGTGTCCCTGTCCGACCACTGCCGAGGTGACTCCGAGCATCTCTCGCATCCCGGGTCCACCCCGCGGCCCCTCGTTCCGGATGACGATCACGTCACCAGACTCGATCTGGCCGTCCTGGACGTACGCCATGGCGGCTTCTTCGCCCTCGAAGACGCGAGCGGGCCCCTTGTGGTGGAACGCGTCGTCCCCCGTCACCTTGAGGACGGCGCCCTCCGGAGCGAGGTTCCCTCGTAAAATCTTGATCGCTCCTTCGGGTTGCTTCGGGGCCGCGACTGGATAGAGGAAGTCCGCATCGATGTCCTCGTCAGGCGGCAGGCGTCCCTGGGATTCGAGGTGGGCAATCTCGTCCGCCATGGTCCGGCCGGTCACAGTCAACGCGTCGCCGTGCAGGAGATCGGCCTCGAGAAGCCGACGGAGGACGACGGGCACGCCGCCCAGCTCGTGGAGGTCGTTCATGACACGCGTGCCGCCGGGCTGGAGGTCTGCTATCTTCGGCGTCCGTCGGGAGATTGCGTCGAACTCGTCGATCTCGAGGTCGATGCCGGCTTCCGCGGCGAGCGCGAGCAGGTGCAAAACGGCATTCGTCGAGCCGCCGATAGCGACGGTCAGTGCCATGGCGTTCTCGAACGAGTCCTTCGTGAGCAGATCGGAGGGACGGCGGCGTTGTTCGACGACCTCGACGGCAAGTTCGCCAGACCGTCGTGCCGTCTCGTAGCGCTCGTCACTCTCGGCTGGCGCTCCCGCACTCCCGAGCGGGGCGAACCCGAGCGCCTCGGAAATCGACGCCATCGTGTTTGCAGTGAACATCCCGCCGCAGGATCCTGCTCCGGGGCACGCGTGTCGTTCGAGTTCGTCGAGTTCGGCCTCGCTCATATCACCCTGTGACACCGCGCCGACGCCTTCGAAGACGTTCTGGATCGTGACCTCCCGTCCCTCGTGTTCTCCGGGGAGGATCGACCCGCCGTAGAGAAAGACAGTCGGGAGATCGGTTCGGATCGCGGCCATCATCATCCCGGGGAGGTTCTTGTCGCAGCCGGCGACGGTCACGAGGCCGTCCATCCGTTCGCCGAAGGCCACCAGCTCGACGGAGTCGGCGATGATCTCGCGGGAGATGAGCGAGGCCTTCATTCCTTCAGTTCCCATCGAAATGGCGTCGGAGATGGTGATGGTCCCGAACTCGATTGGCATCCCGCCGGCGGTGTCGATCCCTCTATACGCCGCACCGGCCACGTCGTCCAGGTGGACGTTACAGGGGGTGATGTCTGCAGCCGGGTTGGCGACACCGACCATCGGTGCAGCGAGATCCTCGTCGTCGTATCCCATCGCCCGGAACATGGCGCGGTGGGGCGCCCGCTCCGGTCCGCGGGTCACCTCGTTGCTCGGGAGGTCGGGATCCTTCGTGTCCCGCTCGCGGCGACGCTCCGGTTCCTGGTGACTCATGCGCAGGTGGTCGGTCCACGCCGACTTAAGTTGCCGCCTCGTGTGTGACGCTGACCCATGGAGGTCGTGGGGATAGCCCGGTGAGGTCCCGCACATTAAGTACTCACCCCACCCCACTCCTCGGTATGGTTACGGTTCGGACTGGGGCCCGACTCCACTTGGGCTTCCAGAACCTTTCGCTCGCCCACGAACGCCTCTACGGCGGGGTGGGGTTGGCGCTGGCCGAGCCAGTCCTCGAACTCACTGCGGAACCAGGAGACACTGTCGAGTGTCCGGATGCTGCCGTCGAACCCATCCTCCACCGAGTCGTGGACTGCCTGGGCGTTCCCGGGGCCCGGGTCGACGTCACACAGACGTTTCCCCGCCACGTGGGCCTTGGGAGCGGGACGCAGCTGGCGCTCGCGACGCTGGTCGCCGTCGCTCGCGCACACGACGTCCCGGCCGATCCCCGGTCACGCGCACCGGACTTGGGTCGGGGTGGACGGAGCGGGGTGGGCGTCGCGACATTCGAGCACGGCGGGTTCGTCGTCGACGGCGGGCATCCGACGGAGCGGTTCACGACCGACGCGCCTGAACGTGGCGACTGGACCGTGCCGGAACCAATCGCCCGTCATCCGGTTCCGTCGGACTGGCGGTTCGTGCTCGTCATCCCGGACGCCCCTGCCGGGCCGAGCGGACAGCCAGAGGACGAGCGGATCCGGACCGTCGTCGAACGGGCGGACCCGGGAATCGCCGACGACATCGCCAGCGTGCTGACCCGGCGCCTGCTTCCGGCAATCGCAACCGGTGATCACGGCGAGTTCGGATCGTCGGCCGCCAGACTCGGTCGCCTGAACGGCGCCTGGTACGCCGACGAACAAGGTGGAATCTACCGCCCGCCTGCGGGCCGAATCGTCGAGGCGCTCGACGCCGCACCCGAGATCACTGGCGCGGGACAGTCATCGTGGGGTCCGACAGTCTATGGCGTGACCCACGTCGATGACGCCGACCGAGCCAGGGCTGTCGGCGAAGCTGCGCTCGATCGTGTGGACCGCGACGGTTCGGTACATCTCGTTTCGGCCCGAAACGACGGGGCGGACATCGACTGAGCCTGTCTCAGGACTCCTCAATCGGTGCTCGGGAATGTTGTGCGGGTCGAATGGGCCCGCTGCCACTGCCGCGGCCTCACTGCGACCCGAAAGACTGGTTGAACTCCACCGCGATGTCCCGGCATGCAGTTCTGCGAGGCGTGTGGCTCCATGATGCACGCGGACGGCGACGAGATGGTCTGTGCCGAGTGCGACAACCGAGTCCCTCGAGACGAGGAGCGGGCTGAAGCGTTCGTCTCGACAGATGAGCAGGCAGAGGGGGAACTCATCGAGACCGAGGAAGGGGCGGATTTTGAAGGGAAGCCGACAGCCACGGACATTGTCTGTGACGAGTGTGGCCACGACGAAGCGTGGTACGAGATCAGGCAGACCGGCGCCGCCGACGAGCCGCCGGCCAGATTTTTCAAATGCAAGGACTGCGGATATCGGTGGCGTGAGTACGGGTAAGCGGGCCCGAGGCCTTTTTACTCCAGCTCCCCCACCAGCGGGTGTGTCCGTCGACTCACCGCAGCGCGTCGAGGTCCATCCCGGGAAAGAAGCCGTCGTAGATTTCGATCCCGACCTTACCTTCGAGTGCGTCGACGGCTGTACCTGGTGTTGCCACCACGGCGTGATGCTCTACGAGCCGGACTTTCTCGAACTGGCGGGCTACGCCTCGTTGTCGGAGGCCACGACGGAGCTCCGTGGTGAGGACTTCGTACGCCGTGAACCCAAGGACCGCGACGAACACGTCGACGTCGATGGCGAGGCCTGCTTCTTCCTTGACGACGACGGCCTGTGTGCGCTCCACGCCGAACACAACTGGAAACCGGCGCGGTGCTCGGTGTTTCCACTGCACGTGACGGTCGTGGACGACGACATCCACGTCACCGTTCGCGACGACGCACACCGTCACTGCGAGGGACTCGACGTCAGCGAACGGCGACTCATCGACAATCTCGAGGCGTTCCTCCCGGCAGTCCTGTGGGAGCTCGACGATCCGGAAACCCGGCGAGCACTCTAGGCACCCACGGCGAGCCAGCCGACGAACACCGCGACGCCACCCAGAAAGGTGCTGGCCACTGCGTGGACGCGGAGCTGGTCCAGCAGCTCGTGGGACCGCTCGGAGAGACCACAGACCTCGTCGACCTCGCCGCCGACCTCACAAGAGGGCAGAAAGTCCATGGCCACGTGGAGGAAGACCCCGGCCGCGAACCCGAAGATGGCCGCATTGACGGCTGCGACGCTGGGGAGTGGAACGGTGGCGGCCGGGATGGCGGTGATTCCGACACCGGCCGCAGGCAGGAGGATGGCGGACGGTCGGCCCCCTGATTCCCGAAGCCTGTTTGCCGCCGCGTAGCCCGCCGGCCCCTTGTGGGAGACGATCGCCAGTCCGAGCAGGAGACCCAACTCGGGCATCGAGTTGTAGACCAGGCCGATGATCACGCCGGCGGAGAGTGCGTGTGCCGAGATTTGGGCCGCCGTGACGTCGAGACCGAGATCGACGTGTGACAGGCGGTGGCCCACGATGTGGGCGCCGTAGCCAACGAGGAGACCGATGGCGACGCCAAACCCGCCAATGCTCCCGTCGATGCCGATGGCCTGTGGCACCAGGAAGACGGCCGAACTCGTCACCATGGCGCCGCTGGCGAGGCCGTAGCCCCAGACGAGCCGTCGAGGATAGGCTGTCGCCGCCCGAACGCCGAGTGCCGCCCCAGCTGCCATCGCGAGAAACGCCACCCAAGAGATGACGAGGACTTTCGTCAGGCTCTGGGTGACCGCTACCGCAGAGAAGACGAGCAGGACGACTGTCGCGCTGACGCCGAGGAGCGACACGTCCTGCCGGGAGTTGTTAAGTGACTGTGCTAATTTACTAATCACGACTGAACGGTGCGTCGCTCGGATCAATAAGTCTTCGCTCCGTGTCTGTGACACGATCCGGCACTCAGGCGGGGCGCCGGTCTACGGCCCTAGGTAGCCCCAGGCCTGCAGCCGATCGCCGTCTCCTGTCCTCCATCGCTCCCCGATGTCGTCCGGTAGTACATATTCGGGATCACGATGTCGTCGATGCGATCGTCGGCGTGCTCGCGAGCGGCGTGCATCGTCTCGCCTGTGCCGGTGACGACGAGGGGCATCCCGGTGTCGCCGGCGACGCGCACTGTCCATCGACGTCCTTCACATCTTCGAGGTGTTACGCCAGGTCGGTAATCAGCGCGGCGTTGAGCGACACCACGAGGAACTGTGTCGCGTCCACACGACCATCAGAGCCGCCATCGACAATAACGAGCTGGGTGACGTCGGGGCTTTATGCGGCCCCACCTCGAAGGGATAGCTATGACGCGCCTCCTCGTGGGCACTGATGGGCAACAGACAAGCAACCGACTGAGCGAGTATCTGGCCACCGTGGTGGACGCCACCGATCAGGTCTACGCCCTCAATTCACTTCCCGGCGGTGAGGAGACGTCCACAGCGGCCGTGGAGGAAGGCGAGGCAGCCCTCGATACGTTGGTCGATGGTATCGATCCAGCCGTCTCGGTCGAACGGCACCAGTTTGTCCGCGGGAACGAGCCGGTCGAGGATCTGCTGGCAGTCGCTGCGGAGTGGGACGCCGACGAGTACGTCATCGGGATTCGCAAACGGTCGCCGGTCGGCAAGGTGATTTTCGGCAGCACGGCACAGAATCTCCTGCTCGAGGCGGAGCGGCCGGTCCGGTGTGTCCCGTTGGTCAGTGACTGATCACTGATCAGTCCGTGAGAATTCGCACGGATAGTTCCGACCACAACGGTTTTCGCCACACACGCTCTACCGCGACACATGTCACGATCGGAACTAGCGAGCGCCGCCGACCGCCTGGAATCGGCCGCCGGCAGCGCGACCGATGGGGACGCGGCAGCACGCCTCGGAGAGCTAGCCGACCAACTTGATCGGTTGGCATCATCGGAGCATGGCCCGGATCACGGGCGACTCGCCCGGATCCAGTCTGGACTCGACCAGGTCCAGGCGACCGTCGGCGACGACACCGCCGTCACGATTGAACAGGCCCTCGACGACATTCGTGCTTACCGCGAGACGCTCGAGGGCGTCTGAGCCGGGCCGTACCACCCCCGTTTGTGGTGACACTCGTGGCACTGGCGAGCCAGCCGCAGGGACCCGCCCGATAGGGTCGTGGCTGCGCGTGGAGGACGGTGGTCACCGCTCGCCGAAGAGGTGCTCGGCGAGAATCGGCACGAACGTACCGATGTCGGTGACCATGCCGACTGCCTGGGCACTCCCCCGGTCGAGGAGCTGGGTGACCGTCGCGGGATTGATGTCGACACAGACGGTCCGGGTCGTCGAGGGGAGGCAGTTGCCGACGGCGACCGAGTGGAGCAGCGTCGAGAGCATGAGGACCAGATCCGCTCGGTGAGCCTGCTCCCGGATCGCTTCCTGGGCCTCGATTGCGTCGGTGATCGTCTCGGGGAGCGGCCCGTCGTCGCGGATCGATCCGGCGATGACGTACGGCACGTCGTTTTCTTCGCACTCGTACATGACGCCGGATTCGACGGTACCCGACTCGATCGCGGACGCGATGCCGCCCGCCCGGATGATCTCACTGATCGTGTAAATGTGGTGCTTGTGGCCTTTGCGAGGGTGGTCCAGACTCTCGGTGTCCATCCCGAGAGACGTCCCGAAGATGTCCCGCTCGAGATCGTGGACGGCGAAGCCGTTGCCAGTCGAGAGCATGTCGACGTAGCCTTCACGGACGAGGCGCGCGAGGTCTTCTCGGGCTCCCGAGTGGATGAGCGCCGGGCCACAGACGGCCAGAATCTCGCCCCCCTCGCGCTTGGTCTCCCGGATCGCTTCGGCCACTTCGGATATCGTCGACTCCGAGGGCCGCTCCGATGAGACCCCGCCCTGCATGAATCCAAACGCCCCCTCGCGGTCTCTGGGACGCTCAGGTGGATGGACGCGAATGCCGGTTTCACCCGTGACGACCAGGTCGCCAGCCTCGATGGCGTTCAGCGTCTCAGTGTAGGCTCGTGGTTTGTCCGGTTCGACAACGACAGCACAGTCCATCTCGATGTTCTCGACCGCGAGCCACTCGCCATTGACCCGCACCTCGGTCGGGTGATTCGTCGTCGAATAAAAGCCGGCGGGGACGACGTTGTCGGTCGGGGCGGCTTCCAGCGTCGCGTCTTTCGGGTCAGAGGGGTTCGCACCGTTCTGGTGGAGTTCGTGCAGAATCGACTGGAGTGTCGACTCGTCGTCGGCCTCGACGAGGAGTCGGGCGTAGGAGTGGGCAGTCTCGTGGCGACCGATGTCGAACTCTTCGACCTCGAAGGATCCACCCATGTCCATGATGATCCCGAAGCAGGCCTGCATCATTCCGGAGTCGATGATGTGGCCCTCGAGCTCGACTTCGCGCGAGACAGTCATGCCCGGAGGAACGCGAGGGGTCCCTAAACCGGTTATGGGTTCTCTGCCCGGGGGTTGCACCCGTCTCAGTTTTCCCTCGTTTCGACCGACCATTCGACCGCCGCTCGGTCGGCCAACCGCTGGTAGAAGGCCCGCAGGCCAGTGGACTCGGTCTCCGGTAACACGTGGAGCCTGACAGCGCCGTCACGAATCGAGACGCGGAAGACGTCCCCTGTTTCGTCGTCGCGCACGAGATACAGCGGCATCGGTAACTCCACGAACTCGCCGAAGCGGTACGGACCACGTTCCAGGACAGCCGCGACGAGGTCCGGGAGCGTCAGGTCATCGGGCGTCTCGGACGGCCGGAGATCGAAACGAGTCCCGCCGTGAAACTCGACGCCGCCACCCGCAGGAAACCGCCGGTCCGGTCGCGACGGAATCTCGAAGGCGGGCTCCGTGGCCATCTCTGGCCCGCCTACGGACCGATTGCGCTTAAGGTGGTGGGCTCAACGCTGTCCGTCCACCGGACAGCCGCGGATCTCGCCGCCACGCATCCCGTCGGCGAGCCAGAAGAGCGAAAGGACGAGGACACCAGTCGCGAGGACGGTGAACTCGAGCCCCTCCAGCGGCAGCAGCGTCACCAGCCCCGCGCCGCCGAGGAGCGAGAGGAGACCGACGAGGATGGCCGACCCACACGCCGCACAGCCGGCACCGAGGACGCCGAGGACCACCCCAACCGCACTGCCGCTGCTCCCTTCGGTCGAGAGTCCGTGCTCGCGGACGTGGTACGTGACGAGCGCCAGATCGACGCCGACGAGCACGGCGACGCCCACGAGCGCAACGCCGGTGACCGGGCGGTACAGCGGTCCGAGTATCGGGTAGAGGTCGAGGAAAATCCGGGCCCTATCGGAGAGGGCGAGCGGGCCCGTCAGCAGGAACTTGACCAGCGCGAGATTCTGGGATACGGCAAAGACCGACACCGCGGTCACTGCGTAGAGGCTCGCCAAAGCCGCATAGAAGGGGATCCCGAGGACTAGCCTGACTGTCCGGGCGAGGAGCCGCCAGTCCGATCGCCGCGTTGGCAACCGGACCATCAGAACCCCAAAACGGTGGAGACCGTGTCGTAGCTGACACGGCCGGCAGTTTTCGTCCGAAACTCGCCGTTTCGAAACAGAAAGAGATGCGGGGTCGTTCGCCCGGCACCGGCCGCCATGCCGGCATCCAGGTCTGACTGGACTGCCTCGTCGTGGAGGCCGTTCCTGGCCTCATCGAGAATACTCCCTGCCTGGAGCTCCGTCTCGTCCTGGAGGAACGTTTCGGTGCGTTCGTAGACGGCGTCGACGCCTGCACGGCGGTACGCCTCCTGCTGGTCGAAGTAGTGATCGACGAGTGCCCAGTGGGCGGCCGGGTCACGCGCGTAGGTCGATTCGAGTGCCCGAACCGCCGGTTCGCCCCAGGGATAGACGACCGGGTACCCCCGAAAGACGTAGGCCACGTCGCCGGGCTCGATCAGTTCGCGACGGATCGTCGGCACGACGTTCTGTTCGAAACGTCGACAGGTCGGACACGAAGGATCTTCGAAGGCCACGATCAGGCCGGGTGCCTCGGGTGGATCCGGACCACGGACCGGCTGCGTCGCCAGCGCCTGCGCAGCCGGGTGGTCGGTCAGTTGTGCGCCTCCGTTGTCAGTCGGCGAGGACGAGGTGTTTGTGCTGTTTGGGGCGGTGGATCCGGATCCCGTGGGGGTCCCGCCGAGACACCCAGCGATGGCCGCGGTGGCGCTCGTCACCAGAAACCGACGTCGGTCCATCGCCCGACCCTGAGCGCCCGAGGGGCAAAAGCTGTCGGCCCGGTCGTGCATCGGCCACGTCCGAGCGCGATGGTGACCGATCACCGACTTTGGGATTCACAGCTCCACGTCACAAACTCCCCTCGACGCGCCTTAATAGACCGCGTCGATGATGGTCTCGTCCAGCGACTCGAACGCCTCGAGGTACTCGCGGCGTTCGGCGCGCAACGCCGCTACCTCAGCCTCGAAATCCTCGTAGTGGTCCGGCGGATAGAAGACCTGGACGTTCGTTCCGGGCACCGACGTCGGGATGTCCAGCCCGAGCGTGTCGTCGTGGTCCCACTCGAGGTCCCCCCGGGCGGCGCCAACAAGAATGTTGACCGACTCGCGGACGCCGATGTCGGCCTTGGCGGGGCCGACGTAGCCGGTGTTGATGACGAAACACTCGACGTCGTTTGCCGCGATCAACTCGTAGAACCGGTTCCCCTCCTCGCCCGCCGGCCCGATGATGAAGGGGTTCGTCCCGACGACGCGAATCGACTCCCCGGCGGCGTCTGGATCTCCAGCACTGGTCTGGACTGATTCGCCCAGCATGAACGCGACCGCGGCCTGCCGGGGGGTGAGTCGGGCGACCGGCGGCATCAGCGGGTTCCGGGTGATGAAAAACACCTGGTCGATCGATTGGAGGTCGATGTCATCGGCGGCACTTTCGAGGCACTCACGCTGGATAACGGCTCGGCCGTTTCCCGTCAGGTCGTCGTTGTCGAAGTCGACGGTCCCGTCGGACTCGACGGCGACGTTCTCGAAGACGGCACTCTCGTGTGTGGCCGCCCGGTAGAGTTGCGGCTGTTCGTTCTCGTCGAGCCCCAACGTCTTGATGTACAGCCCGAGGCCCTCGCTCCCGGTGACCTGTCCGTCCGGGAGGAAACCACACACGTCGTCCTGGAGCATGTGCGCCCATTCCGGCTCGTCGAGCCAGCAGCCGTGGCCGGTCAGCGTGGACTTTCCGGTTCCCGACAGTCCGAGGAAGGCCTGGCCGACCGTCCGCAGTTCGCCGTCTCCCTCGATCCTGAGTCGTTTGGTCCCCGCGTGGAGACCGAGACCTCCGTGTTGTTTGACGCGATACATGAACAGCCGGAGAAATGACTTCTTGGCCTCGCCGGTGTAGTCGCTCCCGAGCACGAACGTCAACCCCTCGTCCGGGAGGACACGGATGCGGCGCCGGCAGTGTTCGCGGGCGTCCCAGTCCGGAAGCTGGAGGGTCCGAAAGTCCGGGTCGCCGTCGGCCGGTTCGAGGAGCTTCCCCCAGGCGAGCGCAATCCGGGCGAAGTCTGTCGGGACGTAGAGCCGACAGATGTACGAAGTTTCCGGATGCCGGCCGAGCCGCCGATCCAGACAGACGAGGTCGGTTTCGGCAGCGATGTCGAGGGCGTCCTGAATGGCGCCCCAATCGCCGTCGTCGAAAGGATCGTCAATCAGATTCTTCGTACAGTCGGCACTGCGCGATCGCTGGTCGCTGACGTAGCTCGGACTCCCGAATTCGGTGGTCGTCTCGTCGTCCGCCGCCAGGTCCCGCAGCGTCTCGAACGTCGGATTGTGCCTGACGTTCGGCGCCGTCCTCGGGTCAGGGAGCGCGTCCGTCAGCACGGACGCCTCCACCCGCGGCGATGTCATGTGTGCAGAAGGTCGCCAGCGGGGGGCATAAAGCCACGGAAATACCGGCGCGGTGAGGCGACGACACCCACCACCTTGGCCTGGACAATCTCCCGGTCGTCAGCGTCGCTCTGGCGAGCTGCAGTGGGTACATCTCACGGCGCGGTCGCGTGTCCCGGGTGGAGATGGCCCCGGTCGGAACCCTCAACAGGCTCGTCTCCGTACCTGTGACTGATGTCGGGATCCGTCGAAACCGACCACCCGGTGGTGCTGTTCGACGGGGTCTGCAATCTCTGTAACTGGGGCGTCCAGTTCGTGATCCGTCGGGACCCGGCCGGGGAGTTCCGGTTCGCCCCTATTCAGTCGGATCCGGGTGCGTCGTTGCTCGCCGCGTGCGGCATGGACCCGGCGCAGCGGAACACGTGGGTCCTCGTGGCCGATGGCGAGTGCTACACGAAGTCCGAGGCCGCAGTTCGCGTCGCGAGTCGATTGGGCGGACGGTACCGACTGCTCTCGCCGTTCCGGTACGTCCCCCGTCCGCTTCGTGACGCGGTCTACGACCTGATCGCGACCCATCGCTACCGCATTTTCGGCCGACGCGAGGCGTGTATGGTTCCGACTGCTGACGTCGCGGATCGGTTTCTCGTCAGCGACGGCCGCCCCTCCGAGGGGACCGATCAGGACGACGTGACGGCGGATTCTGGGACCGTGGCAGATGTTGGGTGACCAGGATGGCGGTGGGGATAGGATTATTGGCCCCCTCGTTCAGCCTCATCCCATGCCGGAGGTGGAACTCTCGGGACTCGGAGCGGCGCCGGGCGTCGCTGAGGGAGCGATCTGTTTCTCCCCAGTGGAGACGGTCACACGCTCCTCGGCCGGGGAGTCAATCATTCTCGTCCGGGAGATGACCGTCCCAGCCGACACCCCAGCGATCGAAGCGGCCACTGGCGTGCTCACCAGCGAGGGAGGGCAGACCTCACACGCGGCGATTGTGGCCCGCGAGTTCGATACGCCGGCGGTCGTGGGGTGCCAGGCACTCTCAATCGATACAGATGCCGGGCAACTGTCGGTTGAGAATCGGACCGTCGACGCGGGCGACCGGGTTCGCATCGACGGCACTGCTGGAACCGTGACGTTCCCCGAGTAGCGGTCTGGACGGACGGCACGCTTTAGTAAGCCGGTGGTGTCACACGGCCACATGGCTTCCACGCTCGCGGAGGGGAGAGCCGTGTTCGACCTTGACGGCGAGGTCAGGGGGACTGTGCACCACGTGACGACGCCGGCGGCCGTCATGGAACTCACTGGGGGTGACCTTTCGGACGTGATCGCGCTTGTCCGCGCCGGGACGAGCGCGTTCGCGTCGCCGTTGTTGGCCAACGACGTTCACGGGCTGCTCACGATGGAGGGCGCCCCGACGAGCCACCTCGGCATTCTGTCGCGCGAGTACGACGTGCCGTGCGTGATGAGCATCGAGCCGGTAGCCGACCTTGTCGCCGCCGATCCCGGCACGGACGAGTTCTTTGCCGAATGGGGGGACTACCTCGATGGTCGGACCGTGAGTATGACGACCGAGACCGATGGGGCGACAGTGACGGGTACCGTCCGCGACGTTGGGGGTGCGGACTGATGCGGGACGTCGTCACGCAGGTCCAGGAGGGCGACCTCGGTGACTACCAGTACCTGTCCCAGTTTGCGCCCGACGCCGAGGGGATGACGTTCAACGACGAGTTCCCGTTCTTCCGGATGGCAGAAGTGTACGATCTGAATCTCGTCCCCGACGGCATCTCGGGTGACCGCCAGATGCGCGAGTACCTCGAGACGGATCTCCTCGATGGGGCGATTTCACGGGATCACTTCGCCCGCGGCCTCTCTCGGGCGGAGTTCAACGACCTCCAGAACTACCACGCGTGGAACGTCTACGACGCCCTCGCATTGCGTGCCCAGGAAGGCAAGTCGGAGATCATCCCCAGGCAGGAATACGAGGCACTCTCGTTCGCGTGGGCCATGGCCCGGTGGCCGGAGTTCTTCAAGCTCCTCATTCACACGGTCGGGATCGACGGGCTCCTGGCGGTGGGCCGGGAGTCCCGCGAAGAACTCGCGACCGGTCTCACGACGTTGACGGGGTGGACGTTCCTCGGTGTCCCCAGCGGGGGCTCGATCGGGTGGGATCTGCTCGAGCTGATCGATCCGGACGATCCCGTCCACGTCGAACAGCGCAAAGTCTGTCTCACGACGGCTGCAGCCTTGATGTACGCCACGTTCGACGAGACTGGCTACCTCTATCCCAGCCAGAATCGATACGTCAACGGGGCCAAGTCCCCAGCGACTGTCGAGTACGTCCTCGACAACCTTCAGGACATCGGCGAGGACGAGCGGTCGACCTTCCGACGCGCAAACGCAGCGCTCGAGTTGCTCTCGTTCCTCATGCACTACGACAACCGGGTGGGCCTCATCGACAACGGTCCGTATCTCGTCGAAGACGGCAAGCCGCTGCTCATGCGGGACGTGTTGCTCAATCGACCGTTTCTCCCGTGGAACGACATCGCAGCCGACCGGGACATGCCCTACGGCGTCACCGTCGCGATGGTTCTGGATCCAGACGCGATCGATCTGCAGGAGATCCGCTGTCCGCTCACGACGGTCACCGCCCCCGCCGACTACCTGGCCGCGGTCGAACGGGGCGGCATGTTCGTCCGGGAGGAGCTCGATCAAGTGGGCGGTATCGACCGGGAGTCGTTGTCGGTCCCCGACCTCGACGAGATGGCCGACCTGGCTGGGAGGGCCAACGACGCCGTCATCGAGTGGTACGAGCGGACAACGCGGCTCTCCCGTCGCCAGAAGGTCATCAATGGGGCGATCACGTACTACGTCGGGATGCTCGTCCCCCTCCTCCGGAAGACCGGGACGTACGACTACGTCACCGACGAACTGGATCTCTGGGAGCTTCCGCCGCTGGTCGCCGACAACTACTATCTCCTGTTCGACGGGTTCGCCCAAGAAGAGGTGCCGGCACAGATCGGGACCGGGACCGGGTGGAGCGACTTCCCGGAGACGCCGAACGACTCGTCCGACTATGCCGACTACCTCGAGTCCGCCCGAGACCTGAACTGGCAGAGCGACCTGACTGGATTAGAACCAGTGCCCGAGTACTGGGCGGACCTAATGGACGACAACCGGTTGTTGGACGTCCCCCTGACAACCATGTCTGGTGAGGTGGATCCAGCGGGCGCGGCGTCGTTCCTCGAGGGGCGCTGAATCCGCGCGGCTCCCAATAGACGCGGACATCTCTCACACCTGCGAACCACGCGAGCGACAATACCTGAGAGCCCGCGGTATGACGAAGTCCAGCGAATTTCACCGATTGGGACCGGGCTCATACAGCCACTTGGTCCCGTAGTAGACGAACCACGCCATCCAGATCGAGAAGACCGCGAGCCACACCCCATACTGCACCAGCCGGTGGGGGTACAGCACGTAGGCCACGACGAGCAGGCCGAGCGCTGCCGTCGCGGCTGCCAGGTCCCATTGGTCCGGTCGCGGTGGTCGATCCACCATCGACTGGCGCTTGGGGACGGGCCGGCAAGAACACCTCGGTCGACGCAGACGCAGGGACTTTGGCCCGGCGACGCCTGCGACCGGTATGACACGCGTGTCGACCGCGCTCTGGGATGCCGTCACGGAGTTTCTGATCGACATTCAAACGGCCCTTCCGCGGCTGTTCAGCGGCCTCATTTTCCTGGCCCTTGCGGCTGTCATCATCACCGCAATCCGGTTCGTGCTCGCTCGATCTCTCCGCCGGGTGTACCCGGACGATCAGCGGATCATCGTGAACCTGGCGATGTTGCTCGTCACAATCGGACTCTGGTTTGCGGCGGGGTTGACCTTGCTGTCGATTCTCGGGATGGGCGCGGTGGCCGCGAGCCTCGGGACGGCGACCGGGTTCGTCGCACTCGGCGTGTCGTATGCGCTCTCGGACATGATCGCCGACACGGTGGCGGGGCTGTACCTGTTGCGCGACCCCGACTTCAACCCGGGGGACACGGTGACGACGGCGGACGTGACGGGGACCGTTCGCGCCATCGGCCTTCGAAAGAGCCGCCTGGAACTCGAGGACGGTGACATCGTCGTGTTGGCGAACCAAAGTGTGGAGAGTCGGTGGCAGCTCGAGACGGAGTGACCCACTGCTGGACCTCGTTGCGAGCGTGCTCACGGACCCATGGCTGGGCCGACTGGCGGATATTGGCGGGGATCGGTGAGGGGCCCGAGTCCCGTCACGTGAGATCCGCCCGAGCGAATCGCCAGTACCCAAGCAGCAACGGCAGTACCGTCCAGGCGGCGAGCAGTCCGAGGACGAACGGATCCTGGAGGTAGAGAGGGCCGCTGGAGGGAGCGAGTGACGGTAACCCGGCAGCCATGCCATCCGGTAGGGTCTCGCGGAGCGACGGGATGACCATCGAGTTGATCAGGCGGCCATAGGCCTTCGGTGGCGAGAGAATGGTGATCAGGTCGACGGTGGCCGATCGGAGCGTCACCGAAAACAGCCAGTCAGCGGCGATGGGTAACGCCGTGACAAAGAGATCCCACAGCACCACAAACAGGACATAGAGCCCGATTGCCGGTGCCATCGCCCGAGCCCGAGAGGGTGCGGCGGCCGAGAGCCCCACGGCCAGGCCCACGAACGCCACTGCGAGAAACCCAGTGAGCGCCGTCACCAGGGCGTACGCCACGAACGGGAACTCGCCGAAGGCCACCAGCAGGACGACAGCCCCGACGGCAAACGAGGCGAGGATTGCCAGTTCGACGACGACCGCCCGGCCGACGAACTTGCCGAGCACGACGTCGCCCCGGCTGGGCGGGAGTCCGAGGAGAATCTTGACGCTCCCCGACTCGCGCTCGCCGGCGACTGCCAGATACGATGCGACGAGCGCAACCAAGGGCGCCACGATCGACGCCGGGAACGTGATCAGCCAGACGGCCCCTGCGACGGGAAAACCGTCGGCGAGGAAGCCCGGCAGAGCAAAGACGAGGACCTCTAGCAGCGTCAAGACGACGACCAGACCGAGCAGTGTTCGGGAGCGGATCGCGTCGTCGATGTCTTTCCGCGCAACGGCGACCCAGCTCATCGCAGGTCCTCCGTGTAGGCAGCGAACAGTTCCTCTAGGGAGGCCTCGGCCGTCGAGAAGTCCTCGATCGTCGCACCGGCATCCCGGACCGCGTCGAGCGTCGCCAGCTTCGCTGCGGGTTCCGCGCAGCTGACCCGGAGCTCGTCGTCGCGCGTGGCGACGCCAGTAATGCCAGCGATGGACTGGAGATCCAACCCGTCCGGTACGCGGTCCACCGTGATCGTCAGCGTTGCGCCCGATCCGATTTCCTGGCGCAAGCCATCGATCGTGTCGACGGCGACGAGCTGCCCGTCGTCGAGGATGGCGACCCGGTCGCACACCGCCTGGACCTGCTCGAGGATGTGACTCGAGAAAAACACCGTGGCGCCACGGTCGGCGTGCTCGCGGACAATCTCTCGCACTTCCCTGGCACCATTCGGATCGAGGCCATTTGTCGGTTCGTCGAGAATGAGCAGGTCCGGGTTTCCGACGAGGGCGATCGCGAGCACCAACCGCTGTCGCATCCCTTGCGAGTACTCGCCGGCCCGCCGGTCCCCGTCGGCGGCCGAGAGCCCGACGCGCTCCAGGAGCTGGGCCGGGTCGTCGTCGGCCCCTTTCAGCTCGATGGCGAATTCGAGGTGCCGCCGGCCGGACAACCGGTCGTAGACGGCGTACCCCTCGGGGAGGACGCCGATCCGCTCGTGGATGGCCCGCGTCTCTGCCTGGGCGTCGTGGCCCAGCACTTCGGCGGCGCCACTCGTCGGCCGTACAAAGTCCAACAGAATGTCGATCGTCGTGGACTTTCCGGCCCCATTCGGACCCAGGAAACCGAAAATTTCTCCGGACTCGACCGTGAGATCCAGCGACTCGACCGCCGTGACCTCCGCCCCGAACCGTTTGGTGAGTTGGTCGGTCTGAATAGCGACCACGTGGGGACCTCGCTGTCCCGTGCCTCGGTCGGGTTTCCCGTTAACCTTTGTGGGACAGCCCTCGTGGCGGTTCGTCGAGCCGGCGTCGCCTCCTGACGGCCTGGGCGGTGACCGATGCCAGCAACCACAATGCCCAGGGCTATGCGTCTGCCCCGCGAAGCCACCACATGCCAGACCTCGGCAAAATCGACCGCGACTTCTTCGACGAGTACGTCTACCCCAACCTGGGGGCCGACCGGGACGACGTCGCGCTCGGCCCACACCATGGCGTCGACTTCGGCGTCGTGACCATCGGCGACCACGTTGCCGCGCTCTCCACTGACCCAGTGTTCGTCCTGCCGTCGCTCGGGTTCGAGCGTGCCGCGTGGTTTGCGCTCCACATCCTTCTCTCCGATGTGGCCGTCTCGGGCATTCCGCCGTCCCACCTCTCGATCGACCTGAATCTCCCGCCCGAGATCACCGACGAGGAGTTTGCGACTGTGTGGGAGACGATCGACCGGGAGGCAACTGAGCTTGGTGTCGCGATCGTCACCGGGCACACTGGGCGGTACGCTGGCTGCAATTACCCGATGGTCGGCGGAGGGACGGCTCTCGCCGTCGGCGAGCCGGACGCGTTGGTGCGGCCGGATGGTGCGCGAGTCGGTGACCGGATCGTCGTCACGAAAGGTCCCGCGATCGAGGCGACGGCGCTCTTGTCGATCCAGTACGAGTCCCTCATGCGCGGAACTGTGTCCGAGGAGGCGATCGAGGCCGCCACTGACCGGTTCTGGGACATGAGTCCGGTCCGGGATGCACTGGTCGCGGCCGGCGCCGGGCCGGTGACGGCAATGCACGACGCGACGGAGGGAGGTGTCTTTGGGGGACTGGTGGAACTCGGTCGGGCCGCCGGCGCCGGTGTCGCCATCGAGCGTGACCGCGTCCCGATCCAGCCCGGCGTCGAGGCTGCCTGCGAGTTCTTCGAGATCGATCCCTGGATCTCGATCAGCGAAGGCACGCTCCTCTGTGCAGTCGATCCGACTGGCGTCGACGATGTCCTCGCGGCCCTCGACGCGGCGGATGTCCCCGCGGCGGACGTCGGTGCCGTCGTTGACGGTGACGGCCTGACCGTGGACGGCGAGCCGGTCGACCCTCCAGCTCGCGACCCATTCTGGGCGGCCTTCGAGGAGTTCGCAGCCGCGCTTGAGGAATAGCGAGAGGATCCCCCACGGCTGCGGCGCGATCGCGTGGCTGTCGCGGCGTTACGCCTCGCAGTCCACGAGGAGGTTGGACTGGAGCCAAGCGTCACGCGCTTCCCGATCGTAGATGATCGTCGCGCCGTCGCCCGTCTCGATGGAGCCGTACCGCTCGTCATCAGGCCCTGCGGCGTCCGGGTCAGTCTCAGTGGTCATCGTCGTGGGAGGGATGTCCTGATCCCGTTATCTGATGGGAGGCGCCGGGCTCCGTATAAGTTTTCCGGCGATCATCTCAATGTACCTTAGTACCATTCTAGGAACCGGCCGTGACGTCCGAGACGGGCAGCTGTCACCACCTCTTTGTACAACCGGCTGATACCATCACTTATGACTCGCACCCCCGCGCCGGTCTCACCTCCGGTCGTCTGTACGATTGCCGGGAGCGACTCCGGCGGCGGTGCCGGCATTCAGGCTGACCTCAAGACGATTGAGGCGGTGGGCGGGTTCGGGACCAGCGCCATTACGAGTGTCACGGCACAGCACACGCGGGGCGTCGAAAGTACTCACGTTCTCCCCGTCGACGAGGTTGCGGCGCAGATCGACGCCGTGTTCGACGACTTCGACGTGGCGGCGGTCAAAACCGGAATGCTCGCGACCCGGCCGATCGTCGAACTGGTTGCCGAGCACGCGACCACCCTCAACGTCCCGATTGTCGTCGACCCCGTGATGGTTGCGGCGTCGGGCGATCGCCTCCTCGAACCCGCGGCCGAGGCCGCCTATGAGGACCTGATTGCTGGGGCGACGCTTGCCACCCCCAACGCCGACGAAGCCGGGGTGCTCACGGACATTGACGTGACGGACACCGAGAGTGCCGAAGCTGCTGCCAAAGCGATCGTGGAGATGGGTGCCGATTCGGCCCTCGTCAAAGGTGGCCACCTCCCGGGCGAGGCGGTCACGGACGTTCTCGCGACCCACGATGGGGTGGAATCGATTACCCACCCCCGCGTGGCCACGGACGCCACCCATGGTTCCGGCTGTACACTGTCTTCGGCGATCGCCACCCGCCTTGCCCACGGTGACGAGCTCCAGTCGGCGGTCCATAGTGGAATCGATTTGCTGGCGCGTGCCGTCCGATATCCCCTCGACGTCGGCGAGGGACCGGGTGCCGTCCACCACATGGTCGCCCTTCGAGAGCAGGCCGAACGGGATCCCACGGCTGAACGGGTGTCCGGGATCGTTGCCGCGTTCGAGTCGGCGGACGTCGCGCCGCTTGTCCCTGAAGTCGGCATGAACGTCGTGGGCGCGACGCCGTACGCAGAGGAGCCGGGGGAGTGCGCAGCGGTGGAGGGCCGAATCACGCGGACGCTCGACGGCGCACGGGCACACCGCGGCGTCCGCTTTGGCGCATCGAGTCACGTTGCTCGCTTCCTCCTCGCTGCCCGCGAGATCGATCCCGGCCTCCAATTTGCCGTGAACTGTCGCTTCGATTCAGCCGTGGAAGCGTCGCTTGACGTCCTCGATGGGCCGATCGCCGAGTACGACCGAGACGCCGAGCCGGAGAGCGTCAAGGCCGCCGACGGACGCACGATGGGATGGGCGGCGCGGCAAGCCCTGGAGTCAACCGAGGAGACGCCGGCGGCAGTGATCGATCGCGGTGACGTGGGTAAAGAGCCGATCCTAAAGCTCCTCGCGGAGACCCCGGCGTCGCTCTCGGACCGGACGCTTGCGCTCCTCGAGGCCGTCTCGGACTCGCCCCCGTAGACCGTGGTATTGGGGTAAAACGCCCAGCCTTTCCAGAACAGGGCGGGGACGTCGGTGGCTGGGGCGAGCTGGCGACCAGCGTCCGGACCCGAGGTGGCCAGCACGGTCACGGGCGGCCACGTGGGTGGAGACCGACTTCCCACGCGTGACGGAGCAGGAGGGCACCCAGAACGATAGTTAGCCCCGTAATCAGCGGTCCGGGACCTGGACCCTGCCCGCCGGGCGTGGAGGTCATCGCGTCAGTGTGGATGGTGACGCTCGTCGTCTGATTGCCGGCGGCGATTCGATGGTGGCCGTGCGACTCGAAGCGTGTTGTGAGGACGAGCGTTCGGGATTCGCCAACATCCAACGTGACTCGTTCTGCGGCGATCGTCTCGCCGTCGACTGTGATATTCAGGGTGCCTGCAGCGGGCCGATCTGCGCTATTCTCCACGTCGATCGAGACGTCGACAGCCTCGGACACTGCCACATCGGGTCGGGCGACGTCGATGGCGGTCACGGTCGGCCGGGCGGGTTCGGCGACCGTCACTGGGAACGTGAATTCCCCGATCCGGATTGTGTACTCCCCGACCGCATCGAACGGCACCGACACGTTCTCGAATCGTGACTCGTCGACCCCGATCGAGCCTGTGAGGGTTCGAGTCGGCCCTCCGACCCGACCGTAAGTCAGATTGTAGCTGCCGGCTGTGCCGCCGTCGTTGGCGATTCGAACCGGGACTGTCAGCGTCTCGTCGGGGACGAGGACGAACGGCGGTCCAGCGAGGGACCCGGTCCGGTAGGGGCCACTGACTCGGTACTCGCTATCGACAGACTCCTCGGGGAGGCGGATGCTGATGCGCGGCGGTCGTGGCCCGAATGCCTCGTCGTGGGCCGTTCGACTCCAGATATCGGGGGCGGCTGACGTGGTCGTGTACCGGTCTGCTGTTGACGCGACAGACGCGGAGCCCACCGATCCCACGAGAGTGGTGAAGTCGTCACCGGTGACCGGCTGGGCTGCCTCGTTGAGTCGCCGAATCACCTGTTGCAGGTCGACGCGGCTGTCGGTCGCCAGTCTGAGACGACGGTCCAGCTCGCCTGCGACGAGCGCTCCCTTCAGGTAATCGGCCCCCTGCGTCCAGGTATCCGGATCGGCGAGGACGACTCGCTCGTACTGGGGACTGGTTCCCCGCCCGAGGTGGTCGCGGAACGCGTCCAGCCCGATCCGCTCCTGTTCCAGTGAGAGGAGGGCGGCGTAGTACGTCGCCGTCGCCTCGGGCACCCATCGCGTCTCCGCGGTGAGGTTGAAATCCTGTCTGGTGTGCACGTACTCGTGGAGCCACGTACTGGCCGGACTGTCGAGTGATTCGTCGGCGACGACGTACAGGTCGGCGTCGCCGGTTTGGAGTCCGAGCCACGCCCAGTCGACGCTCGTCGGAGCGGCAATAGCGAGAACCGTTTCGTCCCGGTCGCCGACCTGGAGACTCGCTGCCGCGTCGGTCAATGCCCTGAACAGTTCCTCGCGCTGGGGCCGGAGATTTGCCGCGTCCGGGACGACGAGTCGGATCGTCTGCCCGGACGCTTCTTGCCGATATTCGGCACTCGGGCCGACGAACACGAGACTCGTCCCCGCCGCTCCCGGACCGTCGACCGCCGTCCGGCGATCGAACGAGATCGCCGAGCCGCGGTAGCGCACGTCGACTGGGGCCGGTGGTCGCCGAAACAGGCCCCACTCGCCGACGTCGGCAAACGAGTACCGACCGTCTGTCGCCTCGGGGCCCCGTCCGGCGCCGGTCTCGTTGACGGGGAGCGTGTACGCGATCCACGGGGACGGTGATCCGCCGGTCCACTCGTACTGATCGTCCTCGATCCGGCTGAATCCCGGGCTCGTTTCAGTGACGGTCGCGTCCGACGGGAGCCGTGTCCGGAGTGACGCGACGCTTGTCGGAATGTCGAAGCTCCGTCTGGCCCGGACGTGTCCAGGTCGATCCGGGAGGGCGGCGAACGACTGAACGATCTCCACTTCCGGGACTGTCTGTGCGACGGACTCGTTCGCGACACGCTCCGCCGGCGCTGGCTGGGGTCCGCCCCCGGCCGAAGCGGCCCCGATCGCACCGGTGGAAAGACTCAGACCCACGAGCACGCAGCCGACCCACAGGACAGCGCACTGGGCCCGGTGCATCTCCCGGACGGAGGGCCGGACAGCCCAAATACCTCGTGGCCGGACCGGGAGCGCCGGGCGACCGTACCGGTTCACCTTCACCGTGGACCCACAGCGTTTTAGCCGGACCCGCGCCCATCACCGCCATGGCGTCAGGTATCGTCGGCGAGTTCCTCGCACTCAAGGAGGAGACGGAGGCTGACCTCCTGGCGATGCAGTGCGGGGACTTCTACGAGTTCTTCGCTGACGACGCCGAGACGGTCGCCGACGAACTCGACCTGAAAGTCTCCCAGAAGTCGTCACACGGCTCGTCGTACCCGATGGCTGGCGTGCCGGTCGACGATCTCACACCCTACCTGTCTGCCCTGGTCGAGCGTGGCTACCGCGTCGCCGTGGCCGACCAGTACGAGACAGACGACGGCCACGCTCGCGAGATCACCCGGGTCGTGACACCGGGCACGATGCTCGAGACGACCGATGCGGCGGCCCAGTACCTCGCCGCGATTGTGGCGGCTGATGGCCGGTACGGAATCGCGCTGGCCGACGTCACGACGGGCCGGTTTCACGTGACATCGGTGGATGACGGGCTCGAAGCGCTGCTGTCCGTGCTCTACCGGTTCGGGCCGGTCGAGATCCTTCCCGGGCCGACGCTCCGGACAGACGAGGCGGTGCTGGAACGCCTCCGCGAGCGGACCGACGCCGTGTTGACGTTGCACACCGCGGAAGCGTTCGCCCCGGGCCGGGCTCGCCACCGGATGCGTCAACAGTTCGGTCGCGAGACGCTGGCGAGTGTCGGCGTGGCCGACGACGAGGCCGCGATCCAGGCTGCCGGCGCGGTCCTCTCGTACGTCGAAGAGTCCGGCGCCGGCGTCCTCGCGTCGATGACGCGTCTGCAGACGGGTGGAGGCGGGGACCACGTCGAGCTCGATGCCACCACGCAGCGAAACCTCGAACTCACGGAAACCATGAGCGGTGGAGCCTCCGGGTCGCTGCTGGATACCATCGATCACTCGGTGACCAGCGCGGGCGGTCGACGTCTCCGAGAATGGCTGCTCCGCCCGACGCGTGCGCGTGACGAACTCGAACGCCGCCAGGCGTGTGTCGGGGCGCTGGCCGAAGCGGCGATGGCCCGCGAGGAGCTGACCGACCTGCTTGCCGGAGCGTGTGATCTGGAACGGGTGGCCGCGCGGGCGACGTCGGAGAGTGCAGACGCCCGCGCCCTCCGGGCCGCCGCGGACACGCTCGCGCTGCTGCCCAGAGCGAGAGACGTCGTCACGGAGACAGAGCGGCTGGCCGAGTCGCCTCTCGTGTCAGTCCTCGAACGGCCCGACCTCCAGGCGGTCGCGAGTCTCGCCGCGCAACTCGACGCAGCCTTGGTCGACGAGCCGCCTGGCACGGTCACCCAGGGTGGGATCATCGCCCGAGGCTTCGACGACGAACTGGACCGCGTGGTCGAACAGCACGAGGCCGCCCTGGAGTGGATCGAGGCGTTGCCCGAGCGCGAGTCCAGTCGGCACGGAATCACGCACCTCTCGGTCGACCGCAACACCACCGACGGCTACTACATACAGGTCGGCAAGAGCGAGACTGACTCAGTACCCGACGAATACGAGCAGATCAAGACACTGAAGAATTCCGTGCGGTACACGATTCCGGAACTGGACGAACGGGAACGCGACATTCTCCGGCTGGAGGAGCGCCGCCACGACATGGAGCACGACCTCTTCTGTGACCTCCGTGACCGCGTTGCCGGTGAGGCGTCGCTGTTACAGGGCGCCGGGCGGGCGCTGGCCGAAGTGGACGCACTCGCCGGCCTGGCGATTCACGCCGTCCGGAACGATTGGACGCGGCCGGCGCTTGTCGACGGCAGCAAGCTATCCATCGAGGCGGGTCGACATCCCGTGGTCGAGCAGACGACCGAGTTCGTCCCGAACGACCTCAGACTGGACGAGAACCGACAGTTCCTGCTCGTCACTGGGCCGAACATGAGCGGGAAGTCCACGTACATGCGGCAGGCGGCGCTGATCACGCTCCTCGCGCAGGTCGGCAGTTTCGTGCCCGCCGACGCCGCGCGGATCGGGCTCGTCGACG